>JAFDET010000222.1 GCA_019310195.1 Deltaproteobacteria bacterium | reverse complement strand
GCAGGCAAGAGAGCGGACTTCCGGATTTTCGACGAAGCCGACCACGCCTTCTTCAACGACACGCGGCCGGACGTCTACAACGCCTCGGCCGCCGCCGAGGCTTGGAACCTGACCCTCAACTTCTTTCGAGCGGAGCTGCGATGAACGAACGGGCAATCGTGCCGCGTGGAACCCGAGACCAGGCGGGCTGGCGCTGGCCGCTGCCGGGGCCACTGGCCTCGCTGCGCGACGACGTGGAGGCACGTCTCGGGCGCCTTCACAACCGGGTCAACGAGTACGGGTTCGACCCCTTCGGTCTGGATCCGGAGTACGCCCAATCGCTGATGGTCAGCATGGGGGTGATCTACCGCCATTGGCTGCGCTGCGAGGTCTCGGGAATCGATCGCGTTCCCGAAGGACGGGTGCTGCTGATCGGCAACCACGCGGGCAATACCTTCGCCTTCGACGGCGCCATGCTGGCGATGTCGCTCTTCTTCGACCACGAGCCCCCGCGGCTGGTGCGGGGCATGGGCGAGTACTACCTGCCGCGCATCCCGTTCTTCAACATCTTCATGCAGCGCCTCGGCTCGGTGGTGGGTACGCCGCGCAACTGTGTGCAGCTCCTGGACCGCGAAGAGGCGATCATGGTGTTTCCCGAGGGCGAGCGGGGCTTCCTCAAGCCCTATCGCAAGCGCTACCAGCTCCAGCGCTTCGGGCTGGGATTCATGCGCCTGGCCATCGAGACCCAGACGCCCATCGTGCCGGTGGGGATCGTCGGAGCCGAGGAGCAGTCGCCGGGCCTGGCGCGGGTGGAGTCGTTGGGCAAGCTGATCGGCGCTCCCGCGCTCCCCATCACCCTGACGTTCCCGCTCCTGGGTCCGCTGGCGATCGTTCCCCTGCCGGTGAAGTTCAGGCTCCACTTCGGAGAGCCCCTCCGCTTCGAAGGCGACCCCCACGATGAGGACGCAGCCATCGAGGAGCGTGTGGACGTCGTGAAGGACTCGATCCGGAACCTGGTCCAGGAAGGCCTCGACGAGCGCCAGGGCTGGTTCCGGTAGTGACTGAACCGTTTCCAGGCCCCGCGCGTAGTACGGCGCGGAAGGAGGCGACCGTGACCGAGCCGCGCAAGGGACTCCAACGTTCGCGAGACAACCGCATGATCGCGGGAGTGTGTGGGGGCATCGCCGATTGGCTGGGCTGGAGCCCGACCAGCGTGCGCATCCTCTACGTGGTGGTGTCGCTGCTCTCGGTGGCGTTCCCGGGCATCCTGGCCTACGTGATCCTGTGGGTGCTGATGCCCGAGCGCCAGGCCTGAGGGGAAGCCTCAGGCCGCCCGGCGCTGGATCCAGGCCAGATAGGCGTCCGGCGGCAGGAAGGCCAGGTACCAGCACACGCCGGTGGCCAGACCCGCAGCCGCGGTGGCCAACAGCGCAGCCGGATCGTGCAGGACCAAGGCGCCTTGCCAGGCGAGCCAGGACACGGCGACCAGCATCAGCGTGGCCGCGACTCCCGACATGCTCCACAGCCAGACGCGGTTCGCGACCACCGGGTCGCCCAGGCCCAGGGCCCGGCGCCGGCGCAGCTTGTCGTGGTAGAGCAGGCCTTCGACGGCCGTCCAGGCGTAGGCGCCGGCCAGCGCCAGCGTGACCCCGATGGTCCAGGGGCGCGCCAGGGGCAGCACCTCCTCGATTCCGCTGGCGCCGTGTGTCGAGATCTGGAGCCCCGCGCACAGAACGGCGGCGGCCAGGGTTCCGAGCGTCACCAGGGCTTTGGCCCAGGCCTGGCCCGGCCGGAAGACCCGCCAGGTGAAGGCGTAGATCAGTCCGATGCCCGCGGCGGTGGTCGCCATGCCGATGGCGAAGAACCCGTCGCCCAGGCCCGTTCCCAGCAGGGCCGGGAGCCGGGCTACGGCGCTGAAGGGGTGGGCCAGCAGCGTCAGGCACAGCAGCCCGAGCCCGGCGCACAGCTCGGGTGCGCCGCGTGTGCGGCGTGCCAGCAGCAGCAGTCGCGTGCCGACCAGGACCCCCATGAACAGGAAGCAACCGAGTGCGGCAAGTCCCACGATCTTCATGTCTTACTCCGAGTCGTGGAAGCGGTTTCGGCCTCCCGGCAAGCCGGCTTGACTCCTTAGGGCGTCCGTTGACAGCCCTCGCGTGCGCGGGCATCCTCGACGAGGTTGATTTCCGGATCAAATCTCGAAGGAACCCCCCGACATGTCTGACGAAACGCCCCAACGGCCGCTTCCGGCGGTCGACTACCTGAAGCTCCCGGCGGAGGGCGATCCGTACCTCGAGGGCCAGAAGTGCAAGGCCTGCTCCGCCATCTACCTGGGTGAGCGGAGTCAGTGCTCGAAGTGCAGCGCCCGGGACCCGTTCGAGCCCGTGCGCCTCTCGAATCGCGGCACGCTCTACGTCTACTCGATCGTGCATCGCTCGTTTCCCGGGATCGAGACGCCCTACATCTCGGCCATCGTCGATCTCGAGGGCGGCGGCACGGTGAAGGGCAACCTGATCGGCGTGGACCCGGATCCCGAGAAGATCCGGATGGGGATGCCCGTCGAGGTGGTCTACAAGGATGCCCTGGGCCGCAAGGACAAAGAGGGCAACTCCTACATCAGCTACTTCTTCCAGCCCGCCGACGCGGCTTAGGGGAGCGCGACATGAGCGACGTCTACATCCTCGGAACCGACATGATCAAGTTCGGGCGCTTCCCCGAGCGCAGCGTTCCCCAGATCGCCGCCGAGGCGGCGAACCTGGCCCTGGACGACGCCGGCGTCACGATCCAGGACATCCAGGCCATGTGGTCGGGGAACCTCTACCAGGCCCCGGCCATGGTCGGGCAGCGGGTCCTCCAGGAGATCGGCCAGACCGGGATCCCGGTGGTCAACTGCGCCAACGCCTGCGCCACCGGCGCCACGGCCTTCCGCGACGCCTGGCTCTCGGTGAAGGCCGGTGTCTACGACCTGGTGCTGGCCGTCGGTGTGGAGCAGATGGGCAAGGGACTGCTGGGCGGGGGCGGCGGCGGCAAGGGCATTCCCAAGGAGGGGCTGCTGGGCTCCGGGCTGATGCCCGCGGTCTTCGCCGAGGCCGGCATGGAGCACACCCGAAAGTACGGCACCAGCTTCGAGCAGTTCGCCAAGGTGTCGGTGAAGAACCACCACCACTCGACGTTGAACCCGAAGGCCATGTACCAGATCGAGACGCCCCTCGAGCAGGTCATGAACTCGGAGATGATCGCCTACCCCAACACCAAGCTGATGTGCTCGGTGAACGTGGACGGCTCGGCGGCGGCGGTGCTGGCCTCCGAGAAGAAGGCCAAGGAGCTGGGCATGGGCCGCGCGGTGCGCGTGAAGGCCTCGGTGCTGACCAGCGATCCCTGGCAGGAGCGCGACCTGGTCATGCCCGACGTGAATACCTGCACCCGGCTGGCGGCCAAGGCCGCCTACGACATGGCCGGCGTGAATACCTGCACCCGGCTGGCGGCCAAGGCCGCCTACGACATGGCCGGCGTCGGCCCCGACGACATCGACCTGGTGGAGCTCCACGACTGCTTCGCCACCGCCGAGATCCTGCACTACGAGAACCTGGGCCTGTGCGCCGACGGCGAGGCCGGGCGCCTGATCGACGAGGGCGAGACCGCCCTGGGCGGCCGCGTGCCGGTCAACGTCTCGGGCGGGCTGCTCTCCAAGGGGCATCCGCTGGGCGCCACGGGCATCGCCAACATCTACGAGGTGTCCACCCACCTGCGCGGGGAGGCGGGCAAGCGCCAGGTCGAGGGCGCGCAGCACGGGCTGACCCACGTGATCGGCCTGGGCAGCGCCTGCGCCATTCACGTGCTGGAGAAGGTGGCCTGAGCCCAGCGACGGGAGCGCGGGTGCTCCTCACGGCCCTGGTCCTGCTCCTGCTCGCTCCGGCGGCCGCAGGGGAGGGGTGGCCTCTGCTGCAACCGGAGGGGGGCGCCTTTTCGGTCCGGCTGCCTGCAACCCCTCGCTACGAGCGGTCATCGAACCGGACGATCGCGGGCCGGGTGGAGGAGCACGAGTACATCGTGGAGACGCCGGATGTGGGCTTCTGGGTCACCTGGACCCGGTTGCCCCGCGTGGCGCTCTGGTTCGCCGCCCGCGATGGGATCTACCGCAACGTGCGAAAAGAGCTTCTTGGCGGGGGGGACCGTCAGGAGACCGCGTTCGTGGAGGTGGAGATTGACGTCCAGAGCGGCCGGGAGGTCAGGTATCGGGATCGGGACCCGGAGGAGGGCCTGGGGGAGGGCCGGCTCCAGGCCTTCCTGGTGGGCCGCACCCTCTACGTCTTCCACGGCCGGGCCCGGACCGAGGCGGGGCGGCCGGCGATGGAGCGATTCTTCGCCTCGATCCGGCTGGGAGCGGGCGTCTCGCCGACCCCTCGCCAGCCGGCAAAGTAGACACAAACGCCACAGTATTGTTGCTCTTTTCCCCCTGGGGTCTATGATCCTCCGGAGCTGGGGCTTGAATCTGGCGCAGCGGACGTCAACTTCGTGCCTCGCGCCGGGGGTTGAGACCCTCCTGCAGGGGAGCATCCGGATGCCGTCAGGGCCGGCCGTTCCGTGACGGAACGAGGCCGATCGGACGTCGCGAAAATGGCGCAGAAAATGGGCCAAACCGCGCTCGTGTTTGTAGAATGCGGCGCAGGCGGGGGCTTCGGGTTTCCTTCATCCTGAAGGGGCCATGAAGGCCTTGCTGCGGGAAAGCCTTGGGGGGTAGTTGGGCGCATGCTTAGCCGACGAAGCTTCTTCCGGAAGATCCTCGAGAACGACGAGGCGCGCGCGTTCCTCATGAACTCGCTCGCCGTGGGTGAAGCCGACAGCGCCGTGGGTCTGGACAAGGCCGCGGCGCATGTGACCGACCCGGTGCTCGCGCGGAAGATCTACCGGCACTTCGCCGAGGAGAACCGCCACGCCCGGATCTTCGGCCGCCACCTGGAGCAGCAGCTCGGAGTGAAGCCGCAGCCGCTTCCCCCGGAGCTGGACTACGAGCAGTTCGTGCGGCGCTACGCCATGGGCATCCCCATGGAGCGGCTCGAGGACCCGGAGCCCTTCACCACCAGCGAGCTGATCCGCTTCATGGTGGGCTGCAAGGCTGGCGAGGAGCGCGCCTGCGCCGAGATGGAGGGGTTGCTGACGGACCTGGCCGCGGATCCCGCGACGGTGGAGGTTCTGCGCGAGATTCACGAAGACGAGATCCGCCACGTCTCGTTCTCCACGGAAGAGCTCAATACGCTGGCCGAGGCGGGGCACGCCGACGAGGTGCGCAGTGAGTTGCGCCGCGCGCGCCGGGCCGAGGCGAAGGCGCACCGCGCCGTGAGCCGCGCGTTCATGGGCAAACTGATGAGCCTCCTTGGGGCTCCCGGAATCGTCCGCTTCTTCGCGGGCGTCGGGATCGACATCCAGTTCGTGGTCAAGTGGGCTTTCCCGGGCGAGCTCGATCGTCCCTGGGTCGAGAACCCCATGCCCGTTCCCGATCGGCCGCGCGCCGCATCCTCCGAGGCCGCGCCGGGCACTCTGTGAGGACGTTGTTCCTCAATCCCCCGTCCTTCGAGGGCTTCGACGGCGGGGCGGGGGCGCGTTACCAGGCTCGGCGGGAGATCCGCTCCTTCTGGTACCCCACGTGGCTCGCCCAGGCGGCGGCCCTGCTGCCCGACAGCGTGCTGATCGACGCGCCGCCCCAGGACCTCAGCATCGACGACGTGGTGGCGCGGGCGCCCGAGTTCGAGCTTCTGATCCTGCACACCTCCACGCCTTCCCTGGCCCAGGACAGCAAGACCGCCGCCCGCATGAAGGAGGCGAATCCCCGCCTGCGCGTGGGCCTGGTGGGCTCGCACACCATGATCCTGCCCGAGGAGACCCTGCACACGGCGCCGGCGGTGGATTTCGTCACCACCGGGGAGTTCGACTACGTCGTCAAGGAGATCGCCGAGGGCCGCTCCTTCGAAGAGGTGGAAGGCATCGTCTGGCGGGCGTCCGACGGAACCCTGGTGCGCAACAAGGATCGCGCGCCGATCCACGACCTGGACGCCATCCCGTGGGTCACCGACGTGTACGCCCGGGACCTGGAGGTGGAGCGCTACTTCATCGGATACCTGCAGCACCCCTACGTCTCGCTCTACACCGGGCGCGGCTGCCGCAGCCGCTGCAGCTTCTGCCTGTGGCCCCAGACCATCGCCGGCCATCTGTACCGCACGCGCAGCGCGGAGAACGTGATCGCAGAGATGGCTCACGCCAAGCGGATCTTCCCGCAGGTGAAAGAGTTCTTCTTCGACGACGACACCTTCACCGACGACCGCCCGAGGGCCGAGGAGATCGCGCGCGGCCTGGGCAAGCTGGGGATCACCTGGTCGTGCAACGCCAAGGCCAACGTCCCCTACGAGACGCTCAAGATCCTCAAGGAGAACGGTCTGCGGCTGCTGCTGGTGGGGTTCGAGTCCGGCAACCAGCAGATCCTCAACAACATCCGCAAGGGCATCAAGCTGGAAGGGGCGCTCGAGTTTGCGCAGAACTGCCACAAGCTCGGCATCCTGATCCACGGCACGTTCATCCTCGGTCTGCCCGGCGAGACGCGCGAGACCATCGAGGAGACCCTGGCCTTCGCCAAGAAGGCCGATCCCTACAGCCTCCAGGTGTCGCTGGCGGCACCCTACCCGGGAACCGAGCTCTACCGTCAGGCCATGGAGAATGGCTGGCTTCCCCAGGCTCGCGAGGGCGAGCTGATCCAGAGCGAGGGCATCCAGGAAGCCGTTCTCTCCTACGACGACCTGGACAGCGAGACGATCCACGAGGAGCTGGAGCGCTTCTACCGGGATTACTACCTCCGACCCGGACCGATCCTGCGCATCGTGCGCGACATGCTGCGGGATCGAGAGGTCATGAAGCGGCGCCTGCGAGAAGGCTGGGAGTTCTTCTCGTTCATGGCCAAGCGAAGACACGAGCGCGCGAACCGATCGGCGTGACCCGCCGGCTCGTCGTGACGGGCGACGACTTCGGCGCCAGTCCCGGTGTCAACGAAGCCATCGTCTGCGCCCACACCGCCGGTATCCTCACCAGCGCCAGCTTGATGGTGACCGGCGACGCCTTCGACGAGGCCGTGGCACTGGCCCGCCGGCACCCGGGGCTCTCGACCGGCCTGCACCTGGTGCTTTGCGACGCACGCCCGGCGAGCCCGCCCGAGGCGATCCCGAATCTCGTGAACGGCGACGGGCGCCTGACGTCGCGACCCGGGCCTACGGGGATCGCGCACGCCATCTTCTGGCGTCAGCGCCGCGACCAGCTGGAGCGCGAGATCCGTGCGCAGTTCCAGCGCTACGCGGAGACGGGCCTGGCCTTCGATCACGTGGATGGCCACCACCACCTGCACATGCACCCGTTCGTGTTCGATCTGGTGGCGCGCTGCATGGACGACCACAAGGTTCCGTGGGTGCGCTTGGTGGAAGAAGATCCGCGAGCAGCGCGGCGAGGGGGCGAGGGCGCCCTGGACGAGTTCATCGCCTGGGCCTTCTCCGTGCTGGCGCGACGCAACCGCCGCGTGCTGGCCCGCGGGGACGCGCGTGGGCCCGACCGGATTGCGGGCTTGAGGGCCACCGGGGGTATGGATCGCCAGGAGTGGCTGCGGCTGCTGCCACGGCTCGACGGGGTCACGGTGGAGGTTTATACCCATCCGGATGCCGCCGGCGAGGCGGGCCCTCGGGAGCTGGAGGCCTTGTGCGACCCGGATGTCCGGGCGGCCGTAGACGCCTCAGGGTACCGTCTGGCGGGCACCCGGGATCTGGGCCACCGGGAAGTGAGGAAACGATGAACGCCGTCCTGACGGTGCTTGGCGCTTGGCTCCTGGCCTGCCTGGCCTATCGCTGGCTCTCGCTGCGGGCCGTGGATCGGCGGCTGGGCGACCCGGAGCAGGGAGCCGAGCCCGTGCCGCCCAGCGGCGAGGTGGCGGCCCTGCGGCCCCTCAAGGGCAGCGGCCCCTGGCTGGAGCCCTGCCTGGAGAGCCTGTGGCAGGCTGCCGCACCCACGAGGACGCGTGTGGTGCTGGGTGTGGCCGACGCCGCCGACCCGGCCGTGGACGACGTGCGGCAGGCGCTGTCTCGCGTGGGGGAGAAGCCGCCTACCGAGCTTCGCGTCGACCCGGGCCCGGAGGGCCTGAACCGCAAGATGGCCAACCTGATCCAAATGGCCGAGGGCGTCCCCGCCGACATCCTGGCCTTCTCCGATGCCGACGTTCGCGTTCCTCCGGACTACGTCGAGCGCGCGGTGCGGCCCTTCAAGGACGGCGACGTGGGCCTGGTGACGTTCCCCTATCGGAGCGTTCCGGGGCTGAGTCACGCCAGCCGCGTGGATGCGCAGATCACCAACACCTACTTCCTGCCCAGCGTCGCCATGGCGCTCGAGGTGCAGGGACTGCACTTCGGTCTGGGCGCGAGCCTGGTGGTGCGGCGCGAGGCGCTGGCGAAGGCGGGCGGGCTGGAAGCGCTACTCGACGTCTGCGGCGACGACTACTGGATGGCGCGCCACATCGAGGAAGCCGGCTATCGGCTCGAGTTCGTGCCGCTGATGCTGGAGCACATGCTCGACGACGCCGGCTGGCGGGCCTCCATGCGTCGCCACCTGCGCTGGAACAGCGTCGTCTTCGAGCAACGCCCGGTCGGCTACGTGGGCCAGGTGACCCTGCACGGCGGAGTTGCGGCGATGGCCTTCGGCGTCACGTGGAAGCGCCGCGCGCTGCTGGGTGTGCGCAAGACCGAGTTGGCGCTGCTGCCCGTCACGGCCGCGGTCGCCTTCGGCACCTGGGTTGGCGGCTTCTTCGGACGCCCGCGGCCGAGCTGAGCCGGCCGAGGCCCAACCCTTGCGGGGGCCCGCTCTTCGCTCGCCTGCGGCTCACTGCGCGCGCCGCCCCGGCCGATTAGTTGGCCCGGCGGGGAGGGCGGCGCTTGCGGGTCGCAGGCCCTGGGGCTGGGCCAGCCGGGTGGGGCTACGGGCCGGCCGCGCTGCCGCGTGGCGCGCGGCGGTTGGCGAGGACGCCGGCGTAGGCGGC
>JAFDET010000221.1 GCA_019310195.1 Deltaproteobacteria bacterium | reverse complement strand
CCGGACAGCCGATAGACGCAGCCGGCGGCCTTCCCGAACGCGGCGCGGCGAGCCAGCTCGTGTCCGATCTGGCTGCGCTGGTAACGCGCGTTGACGCCCTCGAGCCGCAGCTCGCCGACTCGCAGCGGGTGGGCACTCTGCAGCGAGCGCTTCACCTCGCGCCGGTTGGAGCGCACGATGGGGTCGCCCTCGGCGGCCAGCTCCTCCCAGGGTCGCTGCGCCAGCTCGGTCCAGACGTCGAAGCCGTGCGGATACGACCCGATCGCCGCGTTGACTTCCCGCGAGCGCGGAAGGCTCCAGTTCCACAGGTCCTGGTCCTGCACGTAGCGCAGCAGCTCCGGCACCGGGACGTCCGGGTGGAAGGCCTCCCAAGCCAGCACGGCGCCCGAACGCTCCATGTCGAAGTGCACGCGGTGCCCGCCGGCCTGGAGCGCGTTCTCCAGCGCCATGTCCGAGCGCACGCGGTCCCGGGAAGACACATGGTGATCGAGGATCACCACCTGAGCAGCGGTGTCGGCCAGGGCGCGCAGCCCCTCGTTCGGCGGCGCGATGTCCACGAAGACCACCTGGTCGCCGGTCAGCGCCTGGGCGTCGAGCGGGTCGTCGTGGCCGCGCGCCACGTACTGCGCGTCGTCCCCCCACGCGCGCCAGACCGCCCAGGCGGCACCGAAGCCGTCCGGACATCCGGCGTGGTAGATGCAGATGCGCCGCATAAGAGGTTCAGCGTAGCCGATCGTCCCCGCCGGCCGCCGCCGCGCGTTCGGCCACGCTGGCTTCGTCCGACGGCAGATGGCGTGCGGCAACCAGCAAGCACAACACCGCGAGCGCATTGGCGAAGAAGGCCATCAGCATGGCCGTGCGCAGGCTTCCGGTGCGGACCGACACGATGCCGATCCCATAGGGGCCCAGGGCCAGTCCGATGAACGTGATGAGCAGCAGGTACGCGGCGGATGCGACGCCGCGCATGCGCGGCAGCACCAGGTCGGTCACCGTCGACGCTCCCGCTCCGATCCACATGGAGCCGGCCAGCGAGAGCGGGAAGTTGAGCACGTAGGCGGTGGTGGTGCTCTCGGTGGTGAGGAACCAGATTCCAAAGGGGATGGGAACGAGGGCCACGGCCATGCCCAGGCGCAGTCGCCCGGCGGGATGCGCGGCGCGCCAGCGGTCGGCCAGTACACCGCCCAGGGTCACTCCGAGCCAGCCCGCGGCGGCGGCGGTTCCGCCCAGCACCAGTCCGCTCTCCGCCGCGGACACGCCGTGGAGGCGCTGGATGAAGGGCGCCGTCCAGAAGCCGACGCCGTACCCCGTGAAGGCCAGCAGCGAGAACCCGAGGCCGGTCCAGCGCAGGGCCGGGGTGCGAAAGACCAGGGCGAAGGTGACGGGCTCACGCAGGCGCAGCGACTGGGCCCACGACAGCGCGGCGTAGACGCCGATGCCCAGGGCGACCCACTGGTAGAGGCTTCCGGTGGCGCGGACCAGCGACGAGGCGGCGGCGGCGATCAGCACGGCCGCCATGAGGTTCCTCACCACAACGTCGAAGCCGCCTACCCGCGCCAGATGCCACACCGTGAGCCCCGGCAGGACCGACTGAAGCTCGCGTCCGAAGGTGCGGAAGGGATGCGGGTCGGTCTGCGAAGTGAGGCCTTCGGCCTGTCCTCGTGTGGGCTCGCGCAAGGTGCGCACCCACAGCGCCATGAGCAGGCCGGGCAGGCCCACCACCAAGTAGGCCGCCTGCCAGCCGCGCAGGCCCAGCGGCGCCTCGCCCGGAGCCCAGGCGCCGTTCCAGGAATCCACCACCAGGCCGCCGATGCCCAGCCCGAGGCCGGCTCCGATGTAGATGCCGCTGGAGTAGATGGCCAGCACCGTGGCCCGGCGTGCTGGGGGGAACCAGTCGGAGAGCAGGGAGTAGGCGGCGGGGGTGGCGCTGGCCTCGCCGATGCCCACGCCGATCCGCGCGGCCGCCAGCTGGGGGAAGCTGCGCGCCAGACCCGAGAGCGCCGTCATCGAGCTCCACACCGCCAGGCCCAGGGAGATCAGGCTGCGCCGGTTCCAGACGTCGGCCAGGCGGCCCAGCGGAATGCCGAAGACGGCGTAGAAGACGGCGAAGGCGGTGCCGTAGAGGAAGCCGATCTGGTCGTCGCCGATGTCCAGGTCGCGGCGGATCGACTCGGCCAGGATCGAGACGATCTGCCGGTCGAGGAAGTTGAAGATGTAGACCAGGACCAGGACGAAGAGCACGTAGCGGGCGTAGGGGCCGCCGACGTCGGAGGGGGGAGGCTCAGCCGCTTCGGCGTCTTCGGGGCGCTCGGTCTCGGTCGGCATCAACGGCGCATCTTACGGGTTGTGGCTTCGTAATTGGGTCTGATCGCACGTAACCCCGGATGGGAATGGCTGGAATTGACTAGATCGCGTACGCGCACGCGTGCACCCGGATCCGTCCCAGCCGCCGTGTGGGGATCCGCCCGAAGTAGCAGTGCTCGAGCCAGCCCTTGATCTCCTGCCGCCACGGGAAGCGCCGGCTCGCGAGGATCTCCTCCACGGTCAGGCGTCGCGGAATCGCGCCAATCGCCACGCCGGGCGGTGCATCCCTGCGCTGTTCGGAGCGCGACTTCACGTAGTTCCGCCACACCATCCAGATCGCCGCCCGGTAAAGCGCTCCCTGGCGGCGTTTCGAGAACGCGATCGTCTCGCGCTTGTGGTTCGCACCCCCGTGGCGGAGAAGCAGGTCCGCCAGGTTGGCTGGAAACAGCGGATTCCGGGGAGTTCGCGAGGCCTTCGAAGGCGTCGTCTGGTGGCGGATCGTGCGGTCTCGCAGCCGGCGGAAGGCCTGCGGGTAGGCCTGGTGGTCGTCGGAGCGGATCTCGACCGTGCTGCCCGGAGGTACGAGGCGTCCGACCAACTCCTCCACCGCCCGGCGCGTGGCCTGGGGGTCGGCACGGCCGTAGCGGGCCTCAAGCTCTCGCCTTCGTTCGAGTTGCTTCGGGGTGTGGGTGCCGCTGCGTCGCAGCTCCGCGTCGTTGAACCCGTAAACGAAGTGCGACGTCCCCACGAGGAGGTTCAGGTCGAAGGGCCAGTAGTGGCCAGACTCGAGGGTGCGGAAGCCATCCAGTACGAGGGGCTCTTGGGGAGCGTTCTTGGGGCGGTGCTCTTCGTGGACCAGCAGGCAGTGACGGCCCAGCCGCTCCACCTGGCGCTGGACGGTGAGAGGGCGCACGCCGAGTTCGCGGGCGATCTGGCGGAGGCCGGAGCAGGACAGGGAGCGCCAGAAGATCGACTTCAGGAGCTCCGGGCGCCGGAGCCAGTAGGTGGGCGAGAAGGTCTGGGTACTGAAGCTGCGGCCGCAGTGTTGACACAGGTACCGCTGGACACGGCGGGGACCCCGGGCGCGGGCGAAGAAGCCCTTCTTTTTGAACCGCCAACCGTGCGGACTCGCATGGGAATCGCAGTCGGGAGTCGGGCAGAAGGGAGGAGGCGGTTCTTGGCGCACACGCGGCATGCTCCCTCACGCTGCACCCCGCGTGCCGGACCCAATCTGAGAGCCACAACTGTTACATTCCGGGTCTTTCGGAGGATTCCATGGCCCCCCCCGATCGCCCGCTCCCGCGTCCCCGCAGCCGCGAGGTCACCGAAGGCGCGGCCCGCGCGCCGGCCCGCGCCATGCTGCGTGCCGTCGGCCTCTCCGAGGAGGACCTCGGCAAGCCGCAGATCGGCGTGGCCGCGGCGGCCAACGAAGTGACGCCGTGCAACATGGGTCTGGCCGCGCAGGCGGATTGGGCCAAGCAGGGCGTGCGCGAGGCGGGCGCCGTGGGCCTGCGCTTCGACACCATCGCCGTCTCCGACGCCATCAGCATGGGTCACGAGGGCATGCACGCCTCGCTGGTCTCGCGCGAGGTGATCGCCGACTCGGTGGAGACGGTGATGCACGCCGAGCGCATGGACGGGCTGATCACCATCGCCGGCTGCGACAAGAGCCTGCCCGGGATGCTGATGGCGGCGGCGCGCCTGGACGTGCCCTCGGTCTTCCTCTACGGCGGGACCATCCTGCCGGGCTTCTTCCAAGAGCACGATGTGAACATCCAGGACGTGTTCGAAGCCGTGGGCTCACACGCCGCCGGCCAGATGAGCGACGAGGAGTTGCTGGAGCTGGAGCAGAAGGCCTGCCCGGGCCCGGGCTCCTGCGCCGGCATGTTCACCGCCAACACCATGGCGGCGATCAGCGAGGCCCTGGGCATGGCGCTGCCCGGCTCGGCCTCGGTGCCGAATGCGGATCCGCGACGCGAGGAGCTGGCCGTCGAGGTGGGCCGCGCCGCGGTGGCGGCCCTGGCCGCCGACCTGCGCCCCAGCCGCATCCTGACCCGCGAGGCTTTCGAGAACGCCATCGCGCTGACCATGGCGCTGGGCGGCTCCACCAACGCCGTGCTGCACCTGCTGGCCATCGCCCACGAGGCGCGGGTCGACCTGTCCCTGGAGGACTTCGACCGGGTCAGCCGCCGCACGCCCCACCTGTGCGACCTGCGGCCTTTCGGCAAGTACGTGATGAGCGACCTGGACCGCATCGGCGGCGTGCCGGTGGTGATGCGCGAGCTTCTGGATCACGGCCTGCTGCACGCGGACGCACTCACGGTGACCGGGCGCAGCGTGGCCGAGAACCTGGAGGGTGTGACCTTCCCCGTGGGCCAGGACATCGTGCGGCGCGCCGACGCGCCGTTCATGCAAGAGGGCGGCATCGTCGTGCTGCGCGGAAACCTGGCTCCCGACGGCGCGGTGATGAAGACCGCCGGCGGCAACGTGCGCCGTTTCGAGGCACCTGCGCGGGTCTTCGAGACCGAGCAGGACGCCATGGATGCGGTGACCGGGGGCGGCGTCCAGCCCAACACGGTCATCGTGATCCGCAACGAGGGGCCGGCCGGCGGGCCCGGCATGCGCGAGATGCTGGCGGTGACCGCGGCGGTCAAGGGCGTCGGCCTGGGCGCCGACGTGGCGTTGATCACCGATGGCCGCTTCTCCGGAGCGACCCACGGTTACATGGTGGCCCACATCGCACCCGAGTCGATTCGCGGCGGGCCCATCGGCGCGCTGCGCGACGGCGATCGGATCGTGATCGATCCGGTGGAGCGCGTGCTGTCGGTGGAGCTGTCGGACGCCGAGCTGGAGGCCCGCTTGGGCGAGTGGAAGGCGCCCGAGCCGCGCTACACGCGCGGCGTCCTGGCCAAGTACGCCAAGCTGGTAGGGAGTGCGGCCCGCGGCGCCGTCTGTGACTGAGCGCGGCGCGCTCGTCGCCGCCGTGGCCCGGCAGCGGCTGCACGGCGGACTCGAGCCCCTGGCCGCCCTCGAGGCACTCCGCGCCCGCCTGGCTCCTGGAGAGTGCGCTTCCCGGTCACCCGCTTTCGCGCTTCTCCTTCGCCGGCGCCGATCCCTACGCTGTGTTGCGCGGCTGGGCGCAGCCCGCCGGCCCGCGGGTAGAGATCACCTGCACCCGCGACGTGCGTCCCGACCTGCGCGTCGGCCGCCGCGTCCGGCACGTGCCCACCCTGGACGCATTGCGCGAGCTGCTGCCGCCGCCACCCCAGGGCGCGCCCGTTGCGCTTCCTTTCGTCGGTGGGGCGGTGGGCTGGCTGGGCTACGAGCTGGCGCAGGACCTGGACCGCGTTTCGCTGCGGGCAGCCGA
>JAFDET010000220.1 GCA_019310195.1 Deltaproteobacteria bacterium | reverse complement strand
GCTGGGCGCCACCGACAAGGGCGTCCTGATGCTGGTCCGGCGCGGCGACAACACGCTCTTCATGGCCATGCAGCGGCCGGCCAACCAAGAGGAATAGACCGCCCCCCGCGGGGGTCAAGGATTTGCCCGGGCCCGGGCCGTGCTTAGGTTCGGGCCCATGCGATTCGACAAGCTCACGATCAAGGGTCAGGAGGCACTCTCCGAGGCCCAGTCCCTGGCCACCTCGCGCGGCCACAGCCAGATCACGCCCGGGCACCTGCTCCGGGCCCTGCTCGACCAGCCCGAGGGCAGCAGCATTCTGCTGGGCCGGGTGGAGGAGGCTCTGGCCCAGCTGCCCAAGGTGAGCGGCGGCGCCCAGCCTTCGCTCTCCCCCGCGACCTCCCGAGCCCTGGAGGCGGCCTTCGTCGAGGCCGACGCCCGCGGTGACGAGTACGTCTCCACCGAGCACGTGCTGCTGGCCATCGCCCGGGAGAAGGACGACCCGGCCGCCCAGGCCCTGGCGGCCGCCGGCGCCACCCCCGATGCCATCCAGAAGGGCGTGGAGTCGGTGCGCGGCAACACCCGCGTGACGGATCCCGACCCCGAGTCCAAGTACCAGGCGCTCGAGAAGTTCGGACGCGACCTGACCGATGTCGCTCGCACTGGAAAGCTCGACCCGGTGGTGGGTCGCGACGAGGAGATCCGGCGCGTGGTGCAGGTGCTCTCGCGCCGCACCAAGAACAACCCGGTGTTGATCGGTGAGCCGGGTGTGGGCAAGACCGCCATCGCCGAGGGGCTGGCCCAGCGCATCGTGTCGGGCGACGTGCCCGAGTCGCTGAAGGACCGGCGCCTGATCGCCCTGGACGTGGGCGCATTGATCGCCGGCGCCAAGTACCGGGGCGAGTTCGAGGATCGCCTGAAGTCGGTGCTGCGCGAGATCGCCGAGAGCGACGGCCAGGTCATCCTGTTCATCGATGAGCTGCACACCATCGTCGGCGCGGGCGCGGCCGAGGGGGCGGCCGACGCCGCGAACATGCTCAAGCCCGCCCTGGCGCGCGGCGAGCTGCACTGCGTGGGCGCCACGACCCTGGACGAGTACCGCAAGCACGTGGAGAAGGACGCGGCCCTGGAGCGACGCTTCCAGCCGGTCTTCGTCGGCGAGCCGTCGGTGCAGGACACCATCTCGATCCTGCGCGGCCTCAAGGAGCGCTACGAGGTGCACCACGGCGTGCGCATCCTGGACCAGGCCCTGGTATCGGCCGCAACGCTCTCGCACCGTTACATCGCCGACCGCTTCCTGCCGGACAAGGCCATCGACTTGATGGACGAGGCCGCCAGCCGCGTGCGCGTGCAGATCGACTCCATGCCCGAGGAGCTGGACCAGCTGGAGCGCAAGTGCACCCAGCTGGAGGTGGAGCGCGAGGCGCTCAAGAAGGAGAGCGACGACGCCAGCCGCGAGCGGCTGGAGCGGGTGGAGAAGGAGATCGCCGACCTGCGCGAGCAGGCCGACGCCATGAAGCACCGCTGGGAGAACGAGAAGCAGACCATCGCCTCGGCCCGCGACCTGAAGGAGCGGCGCGAGGAGCTCAACGCGGAGCTGGAGCGTACCCAGCGCCAGGGCAACCTGGAGCGGGCAGCCGAGATCCGGTACGGCGAGCTGGTGCAGCTGGAGAAGGATCTGGAGGCGCGCCAGATCAGCTTGGACGAGCTGCACGCCCAGGGCGCGCTGCTGGCCGAGGAGGTGACCTCCGAGGAGATCGCCGAGATCGTCTCCAAGTGGACCGGCGTGCCCGTCAGCAAGATGTTGGAAGGCGAGCAGGAGAAGCTGCTGCGCATGGAGGACGAGCTGCGCCACCGGGTGGTGGGCCAGGACGAGGCCCTGACGGTGGTGTCCAACGCCGTGCGCCGCGCACGGGCGGGCCTGCAGGACCCGAACCGCCCGATCGGCTCGTTCATCTTCCTGGGCCCCACCGGCGTGGGCAAGACCGAGACCTGCCGCGCCCTGGCCGACTTCCTGTTCGACGACGAGCAGGCCATGATCCGCATCGACATGAGCGAGTACATGGAGAAGCACGCCGTCTCACGCATGATCGGCGCGCCTCCGGGCTACGTGGGCTACGACCAGGGCGGCGCCCTCACCGAGGCCGTGCGCCGGCGCCCCTACAGCGTGGTGCTCTTCGACGAGATCGAGAAGGCGCACCCGGACGTGTTCAACGTGCTGCTCCAGATCCTGGACGATGGCCGCCTCACCGACGGCCAGGGCCGCACCGTGGACTTCCGCAACACGGTGCTGATCCTGACCTCCAACATCGGCAGCCAGCACATCGTGGAGCTGGGCGAAGCGGACCGCGACGAGATGGAGCGTCGCGTGATGGACGCGCTGCGCAGCCACTTCAAGCCCGAGTTCCTGAACCGGGTAGACGACGTGATCCTCTACCACCAGCTCGGCCGGGACCAGATCCACCGGATCGTGGACATCCAGCTGGAGCGGGTGAAGGCGCTGCTGACCGACCGGCGCATCGAGCTCTCGTTCACCGACGAGGCCAAGACGCTTCTGTCGGAGAAGGGCTACGACCCGGCGTACGGCGCGCGGCCGCTCAAGCGGGTGATCCAGCGCATGGTCCAGGACCCCTTGGCCGTGCGGCTCCTGGAGGGCGAGTTCCTCGAAGGCTCCAAGATCGAGGTAGACGCGCGACTCTCCGGGGATGCCCTGGAGTTCCGGGCCCGCTGACGCGCTCCCCGAGGGGCAGATCCGAGGCCGCAGGGACACCGGCGGGCCTGCGCTACTGCGAAAAAACAGCAGCAGTGGCGCACGGTTTCGGCCGATGGAAGCACCTGGAGTGGTGTCGGCGTTAGCCCTCGCGATCGTGTAAGGTCCCAGGTTATCTTGGGTTCCGAGCGATACCCACATGGCAGGTGTGGGGGCCCCGGCAGCCTCGTGGAGTAGCCGAATGGACGAAGCCGCGCTGCAGCGCCTCCGGTCTGCGTTCGACCCGGAACGATTCCGCCAGCAGGGACATGACCTCGTGGATCGCCTGGCGGACTACCTGGGCGCCGCCCTGACACGCCAGGCGGGCCCGGTCCTGCCGTGGGTGGATCCGGAGGGCCAGCTCGGCAACACCCCGTCGATCTCCGAAGACGCGGGACCGGAAGTTCCCGAGATCGTGGGAGACCTGCTGCACCGGGCGTTCCATCTACACGATCCCCGCACGCTGGGACATCAAGACGGGCTGCCCGTGCCCGCGGCTTCGCTGGCAGGCCTGCTCATCTCCACGCTCAACAACGACCCGTCGGTCTACGAGACCGGCCCCGCCGTGGTTCCCATCGAGGTGCGGCTGCTGCGCTGGATGTGCGACGAGCTGGGTTTTCCGGGAGATGCCGGCGGCGTGCTGACCGGCGGCGGCTCCCTGGGCAACCTGACCGCACTGCTGGCGGCGCGCCAGGCCAAGGTCGGACGCGACTCATGGACCGAGGGCAATCGCCCCGGCGAGGCTCTCTGCGTCCTGGTGTCCGAGCAGGCCCACTACTGCGTCGCCCGCGCCGTGAAGATCATGGGCTGGGGCGATGACGGCTTCGTCAAGGTTCCGGTCACCGACGACTTTCGGATGGACGTAGCGGCGCTTCCGGGCGCGCTGGCCCGTGCCCGCGAGGCGGGCCGGCGCCCGATCGCCGTGGTGGCCAGCGCCTGCACCACCGCCACCGGGACTTTCGATCCGCTGCCCGAGATTGCCGACTTCTGCTCGGAGCACGACCTCTGGATGCACGTGGACGGAGCGCACGGAGCGAGCACCGTGCTGAGTCCCCAATACCGGAGCCGGGTCCGGGGAATCGAGCGGGCGGACTCGGTGGTCTGGGACTGCCACAAGATGATGATGACCCCGGCCGTCCTGACCGGCGTGCTGTTCCGCAACGCCCGCCACTCCTACGACACGTTCCGCCAGGAGGCGACCTACCTCTTCGAAGAGCGGCCGGACGAGGAGTGGTACAACCCCGGCAACCGCACCGTGGAATGCACCCGCTCGGGAATGGCCGTGCTCCTCTACACCGCGCTGCGCGTGCACGGCATCGGGCTCTTCCGCGACTACGTGACGCGCTGCTTCGACGTGGCGCGGAGCCTCAGCGACCTGATCGACGCGTCCCCCGACTTCGAGCTCGCCGTCGAGCCGGACGCCAACATCGTGTGTTTCCGATACCGGGCCGACCCGGGCATCGACTCCGACCGGCTCCAGTCCCGGCTTCGCCAGAAGCTGGTTTCCGGAGGATCGTTCTACCTCACGGAAGCAGAGCTCGACGGGAATCAGTTCCTGCGCTGCACGGCCCAGAATCCCTTCACCGGTGAACAGGATCTCTGCGACCTGCTCGACCACCTGCGCGCCGAAGCGTCGGCTCTCGAAGAGAGGTCCGGCACGACCAACGCTTCGGGCCTCGCGCAGGAGGGGTAAGAGGGAACACGGCGCATGCTCTATCGGCTGGGGCGCGGCTTCTTCTCTCGCCACCCGCACCTGATGATGGGACCCATCGGGAGCGTCGCGCAGCGCATTCCGATCTCGATCCGCCACGGCCGCGAGTATCGGCGCATCCGGCGCCTGCTGGCGGAGAGCCAGTGGTGGAGCCGCGAGCGGCTGGACGCCTACCAGCTCGAGCAGCTCCAGTGGACCCTGGCCAAGGCCGACGAGGTGAGCCCGCACTATCGCGAAACGTTCGCGGCGGCCGGCGTGACGCCCGCCGATTTGCGGTCCCTCGACGACATCCGCCGCTTCCCGCTGCTGGAGAAGCAGGACCTGCGCGAGAACCTCGGCCGGATGATCAACCCGAAGGTTCCGCGCTCGCGGACCATGGACTTCTGCACCGGCGGAACCACGGGCCCCGGCGTCGTGATTCCCTTCGAGGAGAGCTACCGGAACCGCTGCCGCGGCTTCGTCTGGCACATGTGGGAGCAGATCGGCTACCGGCCGGACATGCTGGGGGTGATCCTCCAGCACCGGGAGGTCCCCGAGGACGTCAACGAGGGCATCTGGTACATGGAGAAGCCCTCCAACGCGATGGTCCTGTCCTCCCACCGGCTCACGCCCCAGACCATCCACAAGTACCTGGAAGCCATCGAGCGTCACCGCCCGCGGGTCCTCATCGCGTATCCGTCGCTGGCCTACCTGTTCGCCGTCTACGCCAAGCAGGCGGGACTGAAGGAGCACTTCTTCGACCTGGTCATCCTGGGTTCAGAGACCCTCTACGAGTTCCAGCGCACGGAGCTGGAGCGCGTGTTCCAAGCCAAGACCCGGATCCACTACGCCCACATCGAGTCGGCCGCGATGCTCTCCTACTGCGACCACACGAATCTCTACCACGTGCAGCCCGAGTACGGCTTCGTCGAGATCCTCAAGGACGATGGCTCCCCGGCAGGCCCCGGCGAGGTCGGCGAGATCGTGGCGACGAACTTCGAGAACCGCGTGCTGCCGCTGGTTCGCTACCGAACGGGCGACATGGCGGAGGCGTCGGATCTCCGTTGCGAGTGCGGAAGGAACTACTCGATCGTCGAGCGAATTCACGGGCGCCGCGCGGACCTGATCCGCTCACCTTCCGGGACGGGGCACTCCCCCATCGTCGTGGAGGTGCTCATGGACCAGGTGCTGCTCGCCGGCCGCGACCACTTCTCGGATCTCCAGATCGTTCAAACGAAGCTCGACGAGATCGTCGTCCGGGTCGTGCCCAGCCCGGACTTCCGCCAGGAGGACGTGGACTGGTTCTGCGACCTGCTCGACGAGGCCCTTCACCACGAAATCCGCATCACCAGCGAG
>JAFDET010000025.1 GCA_019310195.1 Deltaproteobacteria bacterium | reverse complement strand
TCACCACGCCGGGGCAGTTGGGCCCGACCAGACGCATGCCCGTATCCGCCAGGGCGGCCTTGGCGCGCAGCATGTCCAGGGCGGGGATGCCCTCGGTGATGCAGACCGCCAGCGAGAGGCCCGCGTCGGCGGCCTCCAGGATCGCGTCGGCGGCGCCCGGCGGCGGAACGAAGATCACCGACGCGTCGGCGCCGGTCTCGGCAACCGCACCGGCCACCGTGTCGAAGATCGGAATCCCGTCGATGGCGCTGCCACCCCGGCCCGGGTGCACACCGCCCACCACCTGGGTTCCGTACTCCACGGACAATCCGGCGTGAAACTGGCCCATCCGGCCCATGCCCTGCACGAGGAGCCGCGTGTTCTTGTCGGCGAGGATGCTCACGATGCGCTCCCGACCGCGGACACGGCCTTCTCGCCGGCTTCGCGCAGGGTCTCCGCAGCGACGATGGAGAGATCCGACTCCGCCAGGATCTTGCGACCCTCCTCCGCATTGGTTCCCTGGAGCCGCACCACCAGCGGCACCGCCAGGCCGACCTCCTCGGCGCCCGCCACCACGCCCTCGGCGATGAGGTCGCAGCGCACGATGCCGCCGAAGATGTTCACCAGGATGGCCTTCACGTTCTCGTCCTGGAGGATGAGCTTGAAGGCCGCCGTCACCTTGTCCTTGTCCACGCCGCCGCCGCAGTCCAGGAAGTTGGCCGGCGAGCCGCCGCACACGGTGATCATGTCCAGGGTGGCCATGGCCAGTCCGGCTCCGTTCACCATGCAGCCGATGCTGCCGTTCAGGCCCACGTAGGCCAGGTCGAGTTCCTTGGCGGCGCTCTCGCGCGCGTCTTCTTCCTCGGGATCGTAGAGCTCGCGCACGTCCGCATTCCGGTACAGCGCGCTGTCGTCGAAGTTGAGCTTGCAGTCCAGGGCCAGGATCTCGCCGTCCTCGGTGACCACCAGCGGGTTGATCTCCGCCAACGAGCAGTCCTTCTCCACGAACAGGCGGTAGAGCCCGGCCAGGAAGGCGTCGAAGCGCTTGACCTGCTCGGCATCCAGACCGAGCCCGAAGCCCAGCTTGCGCGCCTGGAACGACTGCAGCCCGTGGTTGGGATCCACCGACTCGGTGAGGATCTTCTCCGGCGTCTTCGCCGCGACCTCCTCGATCTCCATCCCGCCTTCCGTGGACGCGATCACCGCCAGCTTCTCGGTGGCGCGGTCCAGCACCACGGCCAGGTAGAGCTCCCGCGCAATGGCGGAGCCCGCCTCCACATAGACCGAGCGCACCAGCTTGCCCTCGGACCCGGTCTGGTGGGTCACCAGCGTCATGCCCAGGATCTCGCTGGCGGCCTGCTTGGCCTCCGCCGCGGACTTCGCGAGCTTGATACCGCCGCCCTTGCCGCGGCCGCCCGCGTGGACCTGGGCCTTGACCACGACCACGTCGGAGCCCAGCGCCCTTGCGGCCACCTCCGCCTCGGCCGGTGTCGTAGCCAGCTGGCCCTCGGGCACGGCGACGCCGTAGCGGCGCAGCAGTTCCTTCGCCTGGTACTCGTGGACGTTCATCGGCCCTTCCGCTCAGATCTGGATCTGCTCGACCAGGGTGCGCACGTGGTCCAGCGAGGCGTCGAACTGCTTGCGCTCGTCCTCGTTGAGCTCCACCTCGATGACGCGCTCCACGCCGCCCTCGCCGATCACGCACGGCACGCCCACGTAGAGACCGTCCACGCCGTACTCGCCCTCCAGGAGGCAGGCGCAAGCGAGTACCCGCTTCTTGTCCTTGAGGTGGGCCTCGACCATCTCCATGGCCGAGAGCGCCGGCGACACGAAGGCGGATCCGGTCTTGAGCAGGCCCACGACCTCGCCGCCCGCCTTCTTGGTGCGCTCCACGATCTCCTCGAGCCGCTCGTCGGAGATCATCGTCTGCACCGGGATGCCGGCGACGGTGCAGTAGCGGATCAGCGGCACCATGGTGTCGCCGTGTCCGCCCAGCACCAGGGCCGTCACGTCCTGCACCGAGACGCCCAGCTCCCAGGCAACGAAGGCGCGGAAGCGCGCCGAGTCGAGCACGCCCGCCATGCCGACGACGCGGTTTTTCGGGAAGCCCGACACCTCCTTGAAGGTGTAGACCATGGCGTCGAGGGGATTGGAGATCACGATCACGAATGCGTCGGGCGCGCTGTCGCGTACACCCTCGGCCACCTGCTTCATGATCTTCAGGTTGGTGGCGAGGAGGTCGTCTCGGCTCATGCCCGGCTTGCGGGCCAGGCCGGCGGTGATGATCACCACGTCGGCGCCGGCGATGCCGGCGTAGTCGTTGGTGCCCTGGATGTCCGCGTCGGCGTTGACCAGCGGCGCGCCCTCGGCCATGTCCAGGGCCTTGCCCTGGGGCATGTCCTCGACCACGTCGAAGATGACGACGTCGCCCAGCTCGCGGAATGCCGCCTCCTGGGCCAATACGCCGCCGATGTTGCCTCCGCCGATCAGAGCGATCTTCGGTCGCGCCATGGGGGGTCTCCTCGTCTAGGGTTCAGGACATGTTGGCGATGATGGCGTCGCCGAACTCCGAGCACTTGAGCTTGGCGGCGCCCTCCATCAGCCGGTGGAAGTCGTAGGTGACAGTCTTGGCGGCGATGGCCTTCGAGATACCCGTCTCGATCAGGTCCGCCGCCTCGTTCCAGCCCATGTGGGTCAGCATCATCACGCCCGACAGGATCACCGAGCTGGGGTTGACCTTGTCCTGCCCGGCGTACTTGGGCGCCGTGCCGTGGGTGGCCTCGAAGATGCCGTGGCCGGTCAGATAGTTGATGTTGGCGCCGGGGGCGATGCCGATTCCGCCCACCTGGGCCGCCAGCGCGTCCGACAGGTAGTCGCCGTTCAGGTTCATGGTGGCGATGACGTCGAACTCGCGAGGCCGGGTCAGCACCTGCTGCAGGGTGATGTCGGCGATGGCGTCCTTGACCAGAAGCTGGCCTTCGGGCGGCTTGCCGTCGCAGTCGTCCCAGCCCACCGCACGACCCTGGTACTCCTTGCGCACCAGCTCGTAGCCCCAGTCGCGGAACGCGCCTTCGGTGAACTTCATGATGTTGCCCTTGTGGACCAGCGTCAGGCTCTCGCGGCCGTTGGCGACGGCGTAGTCCAGGGCGGCGCGCACGAGCCGCTCGGTGCCTTCCCGGGACACGGGCTTGATGCCGATGCCGGAAGTCTCCGGGAAGCGGATCTTGTCGACGCCCATCTCGTCGCGCAGGAACGCGATGAGCTTGCGCGCCTCGGGCGACTCCGCCTTCCACTCCACGCCCGCGTAGATGTCCTCCGTGTTCTCGCGGAAGATCACCATGTCCACGTCCTGGGGATTGCGGACGGGGCTGGGGACACCCGGGTACCACTTCACCGGACGCAGGCAGACGTAGAGGTCCAGGATCTGGCGCAGCGCCACGTTGAGGCTGCGGATGCCGCCGCCGATGGGCGTGGTGAGCGGCCCCTTGATCCCCACCAGGTACTCGCGGAAGGCGTCCAGGGTGGCCTCGGGCAGCCACTCGCCGGTCTGGTCGTAGGCCTTCTGGCCCGCCAGTACCTCCTTCCACACGATTCCGCGGGATCCGCCGTAGGCCTTCTCGACGGCGGCGTCCAAGACACGCACCGCGGCGGCCCAGATATCGGGCCCGGTGCCATCGCCTTCGATGAAGGGAAGAATGGGGTGATCGGGGACCTGAAGCCGGCCCTCCGCGTCCTGAGTGATCGTGGCTCCTTGGGGCATGGCGCCCGGTGGATACCGGATTCGCCGCGCCCTCGCCATGTTACGGCGCTTCTTCCCCGAGGGAGGCCAACGCCTCTTGGACCGACGCGATGGGAATCCGCGCCGGGCAGACGGACTCGCACGCACGGCACGCCGCGCAGGCCGACGCCACCTCGCGAAGTCCCAGGCGGCGCACGTCGATGGCCAGCCGCGCGCCGGACAGGACGGCGTCGCGCGGATCCAGGAGCGGCGCGCCCCCGGCCTGGGCGCACGCTCCCGAGCAGAGGCCGCACACCAGACAGGCCTCGGCTGCCAGTTGCAGCCCGCGCATCTCGGGTTCCGGGCGACGCAGGCCGTCGTCACGGTAGTTGTCCAGGAAGAGCTGCTCGGCGTCCGCCTCGTCCCGACGCAGGGCGCGGCGCACCACGTGCCGCGCGCCGACGCGCAGCTGCAGCGACAGCGCCCGCAGGGTCCCGGTGCGGTTGAACTCGCGCAGGAAGCCCCGGTAGCCCCTCATCGCAGCGCCTCCCCGGCCAGATGCGCCGCCTCCTCGCCCGCGCGCACGCCCGAGAGCAGCGCGACGCCGAGGCCGGTGCGCTGGAGCGCCGGGTCGAAGCCGCCCAGGATCTCGCCGGCCGCCACCAGGTTGGACCACAGCGGGTGCTGATCGGGGCCCAACGGTCGCAGCCGACCGTCGGTGCGCACGCCGGCGCCGAAGAGGGGCTGCGGATCGGCGTAGCGACGCCGCAGCTGCCCGCGTCCGGGTCGGCCGTCCAGCCGCCGGCCTCGGTCGTCGAAGACGGGCAGGCCGGCCAGGCTCTCGACCACCGCGTCGTCACGCTCGCTGAGGCCACCACCGACGAAGCGGCCGGTGGCAAGCACCACGGCGTCGGCTTCCAGGGCGGCCTCGCCCTCCAGCTCCACCTGCGCAATCCGCCCGAGCTCGCCCCGCAGCCCGCTGGCACGCGCGGTCCGCACTTCGACGCCCGCTCGCTCCAGCGCCGCGCCCAGCGCGCGGTCCAGTCGCAGACCCGCGGGGCTCCACGGCGGGGCTCCGAGCAGCTCCGCCACAGGACCGCCCGCCTGCTCACACAGGGCCCGGCACACGGAGTGCGTGCGGGAGAGGCCGAGAATCGGCGGCAGGAGCAGCGTACGTCCCTCGGCGGCCTGGCCGCGCACGCTGCGGGCCAGCTCCGCGGTCGCAGCCGGATCGTCCAGGGCCGCCGCCAGGCGGGCCGGCCGAGCCGCCAGGGATTGCAGCCCCTCCGGCAACTCCAGGCGCACCACGCGGATCGGGGGACAGGGGACGCCCAGGGCGGCCAGCTCGGCCCCAAGCGCGCGAGCCACGGCGGGAGCGCTGAAGCCGGACAGGCCCGGCACGTCGCCCAGCACCACGCCGGCGGCGCGGCCCAGGTCACCCGCGGCCGCCTCGACCATTGCGAAGTCGCTCACCCGCACCGCCCCGCGCACGTTGGCGAGCAGGCGACTCTCGTCGAGACTGCCCTCCAGACCGGCTCCGGCGGGACGCAGCCAGGCGTCCAGTGCCGCCGTCGCCTCCTTGACCGCGCGCACCGCGCGGCCCGCATCCCTCTCGGGGAAGAGCGCGCCGTAGGGATGCGCGCGGCGGGCATTGAGCAGGTAGGCGAGCCGCTCGCCGGGGCTCAGCGGATGGCTGCGCACCGGGTCGCGCCAAGGCAACCCGACCGGGTCCGGCGACGCCCCGGCCACGTCCAGGCTCCCCCAGGAGAGCGCCGTCGCCCCGGGGCCGCTGCGGACCAGCCGAGTGACCACCCCGCGCTCTGCCAGCACCAGGGCCGCCGCAGCGCCGGCCAGACCGCCGCCCACCACCACCGCGGCGTGCGGCTGCCCGGTCACGGCCGGCTCACCGTGCCCGGCTCGGGCGCGCTCCAGGGCCGCGCACCGCGGTGCACGGCCCGGTGGACTTCCATGGCCGCGAGCTGGGCGCCGGACAGGGCCGGCGCCACGGCACGCCAGCGCTCCGCCGCGAACTCGGCCACCTCGGCTGCCGTGCGCTTCGCGTCCCAGCCCAGCGCCTCGGCCAGCACCTCCCCGGCTGCGCCGGCACAGCCGGCGCCCTGGCACGCTCCCAGCCCCAGACGCACGCGCAGGGTGCAGTCCGTGAGCCGGCGCACGCCCTCGTACCGCGCCACGTGTGCGAGCTCCGCATCGGTCACGGGCTCGCAGGCGCACAGGGTCCGCGGCTCGGGCCGCTCCGCCAGCACCGCGCCGCTGCGCGAGCCATGGCGAAAGCCGACCCGCAGCGCAGCCGGCCAATCCAGGCGGAAGCGGCGCGTCAGCGCACCGATGTCCGGCGCCTCATCGCCGCCGGGCAGCGGCGACGTAGCGGTCCGGCACGGCTCCTCGATTCCCAGCGCGGTGCACAGACGGTCGCAGGCGTCCTCGGCCATCAGCCGGTAGGCGGCCAGCTTGCCGCCGGCCAGGCTCCAGAAACCGGGCACACCATCGCGCGGGCCGTGATCGATCACCGCGTAATCGCGGGACAGGTCGTCCTCGTACGAGCCGAAGTCGTAGAGCGTGGGACGCACGGCTGCGATGCTGTGGAGGATCCGATGCCGGCGGATGCCCGGGATCGAGCGCTCCATGGCCTGGAGCACGTAACGGATCTCGTCCTCGGTGACCTCCATGCGGTCCAGGTCGCCGTAGAAGTCGTCGTCGGTCGTCCCCGCCATGCTGTTCTGCTCGTGCGGAAACATGAACATGTCGCGCCCATCGATGCCGCGCGCGTAGATGGCCGCGTCGGAGACGCGGCGCTCGAAGACCAGGTGGATGCCCTTGGCCGGGCGCAGGCGCAGCTCCACCCCCGCCAGGGCGGCCAGCTGCGACGCCCACGGCCCGGTGCAGTTGAGGGTGAGCTCCGCCTCCAGGTCGCGAATCTCGCCGCTCAGGCGGTCGCGGACACGAGCGCCGCGGACCCGGCCGGTCCCACCCTCGCGGATCAGCTCGCAGACCTCGTGATGGGTGTGCACCTCGGCGCCACGCTCGGCGGCGTCCAGCGCGTTCAGCATCACCAGCCGTGCGGCGTCGACGCCCCATTCGTCGAGCGTGAACGCACAGTCGATGCGCGGAGACAGGGCGGGCTCCAGGCGCAGGGCCTGCTCGCGCGTCAGTCGCGTATGGGGCCGACCGTTCTTGAGGGGCTGGTAGCGGTCGTACATCTCGAGACCCACCTCGACCAGCTCCGGGCCGATGGGGTCCTCGCGGAAGACCGGCATCAGGAAGGGTATGCGGAAGATCAGGTGCGGGGCGATCCGCTGGATGGCACCCGAGTCGAGGCACGAGTGGTACGTGACCTCGGGATCGTTCTGGAGGTAACGCAGCCCCCCGTGGATCATCCCGGATGAAGCCCAGGTGGTACCGCCGCCGAGCTCGCCCTTCTCGACCAGGGCCACGCGCACGCCGCGCATGGCCAGGTCCCGGGCGACACCGGCACCGTTGATGCCGCCGCCGATGACGAGAACCTGGAAGCTCGGCGTGCGGCTCACCGGACGCGGCTCACGAGCGCCGCCCCTTCCGCACGCGCAGACCGAGCTCCTCGAGCTGGGCGTCGGGGATCTCGCTCGGAGCCTCGAGGAAGAGGTCCAGTCCTCGCTGGGACTTGGGGAACGCAATGACGTCGCGCAAGCTCTCGCCTCCGGCCATCAGCAGCGCGAGCCGGTCGTAGCCGTAGGCGAAGCCTCCGTGAGGCGGCGCGCCGGCGTCCAGGGAGTTGAGCAGAAAACCGAAGCGCTGCTCCATGTCCGCCTCGCCGTAGCCGAGGATCTCGAGGATGCGGCGCTGCACATCGCTGCGGTGATTTCGCAGGCTGCCCGAGCCGAGCTCGACCCCATTGGCGATCAGGTCGTAGTGGGTGCCCCGCACCCGCTCGGGATCGGTCTCCAGGAGGGGCAGGTCTTCGTCCACCGGCGCGACGAAGGGCATGTGCGCGTAGGTGAGCGTTCCGTCCTCCTCGCGCTCCAGCAGCGGGAACTCCACCACGAAGAGCACGTCCCAGGGGCGGTCGTCCATGCGGCCCAGGCGATGGCCCAGGTCGCTGCGCAGCCGCGCCAGGATGGCATTGGCCCGGGGCGCCGCGTCGGCCTGAAACAGGAGCAGCGAGCCGGGCTGGGCCCCGGTGCGCTCGGCAATCGAGGAGCGCTCGGCGTCTGAGAAGAACTTCACGATCGGCGACTGCCAGGTTCCATCGCCGGTGACCCGCACCCAGGCCAGGCCGCGTGCGCCCAGCTCCTTCTTGGCGAACGACTCCAGGCGATCCACGTCGCCACGCGACAGCGCGTCTGCAGCGTGGACCGGCAGGCACTTGACGATCCCGCCGGCATCCACGGCGCCGCGGAAGGCGCGGAACTCGCTCTGCTGGAAGACGTCGGTCAGGTCCACGAGTTCGAGCTGGATGCGGGTGTCGGGACGATCGATCCCGAAGCGCTCCATGGCCTCGCTGTAGGGCATGCGGCGGAACGGCCGCGGCAGCTCCAGCTCGAGCACGTCCGCGAAGGCCCGCGTCGTCACTTCCTCCAGCACCTGGAGCACGTCGTCCACACCCACGAAGGCCATCTCCAGGTCGAGCTGGGTGAACTCGAACTGGCGGTCGGCGCGCAGGTCCTCGTCCCGGAAGCAGTGGGCGATCTGGTAGTAGCGGTCGAAGCCGCCGATCACGAGAAGCTGCTTCAGCAGCTGGGGCGACTGGGGCAGCGCGTAGAACTGGCCCGCGTGCATGCGGCTCGGAACCAGGAAGTCACGCGCCCCTTCCGGGGTGGCCTTCGCCAGCACCGGCGTCTCCACATCCACGAAGTCCAGGTCCGACAGCGTCCGGCGCACCGAGCGCATCAGCCCATCGCGCAGGCGCAGTGCACGCTGCAGCGGCGGCCGGCGCAGGTCGTGGATGCGGTGGCGCAGCCGTACGGTCTCCTCGGCTTCCACCTCCTCTTCGATGGGGAAGGGAGGCGGCGTCGCCGTGTTGAGCAGGCGAAGCTCCTGCACCGAGATCTCGATCTCGCCCGTGGGCAGGTTGGGATTGATGGTGTCCTCGGAGCGACGCTCCACCACCCCGCGCGCAGCGATCACGAACTCGGAGCGGATCTGGTGGGCGCGGGCGTGGGCCTCGGACTCGACGTCCGGGCGGAACACCACCTGTACCAGGCCGCTGGAGTCGCGCAGATCGATGAAGATCACGCCGCCGTGGTCGCGACGGCTGTGGACCCAGCCGGCCACCACGACCTCGTCCCCCACGTGGGCGGCGCGCAGGGCAGAACAGGAGTGGCTGCGGCGCAGGGCGCCGAGCCCGTCGAGCTGAACTCGGTCGGGGCCGGACAAGAGGAAACCTCTTGGGAATGAGGGACTTTGGTTAGCAGACGCCGCGCGCGCGCGTCAATCCCGGGGGTTGTCCGAAAGCTCGTTGGCGCTGCACACCTTGTTGCGGCCGGCGGACTTGGCCCGGTACATGGCCTTGTCCGAGTGGTCGAGCAGGTCTTCCCGGGAGCGGCCGTGGTCCGGGTAGGTGGCCACCCCGATCGACAGCGAGAGCTGCATGGCCTCGCCCCGACCGCCGTCGAACCAGTTGTCGGCAACCGTGGCGCGGATTCGCTCGGCCACCAGCATGGCGTCGTCGTGACCGGTGTCCACCAGCAGGATCGTAAACTCGTCGCCGCCGTAGCGCGCCAGGGTATCCACCTGGCGAACGCACCCGGCCAGCACCTGGCCCAGCTGGCGGAGGGCGCGGGAACCCACCAGATGCCCGTAGCGATCGTTGACCAGCTTGAAGCGGTCCAGGTCCAGGAAGAGCACGGACAGGGGTGTGCCGTAGCGATCCGCCCGGCGGATTTCGTGGTCGGCCGCGAGCAGCAGGTAGCGGACGTTGTAGAGCTCGGTGACGTCGTCGATGAACGCGCGCTCCTTGGCGCGGGAATACTGCTCGGCGTTGCGCAACGAGAGTTCCGCGTGCCCTGCCACGATCCGGGTCCGTTCGTGCTCCGCCTCCTCGAAGTCGCAGTCGTCCTCGATCACGAACAGGACGCCCGACTCCGTCTCTTCTCCCTGCACGGGAACGGCAAGGATTCTCTCCACCGAGATGCCGGCCTGACGCAGCGCGGAGTGCACCGGGCCGCGGCGCACCATGCCAATCTCACGGAAGGACTCCAGATCGACCTGCTTCTCGTCGACCAGCAGGTCGTGGAGGCGGTTCTCTTCGGACTCCGCGAAGCCGCGCAGGATCAGCGCGTCCGACAACTCGAGCGAGGAGCGCCGGAAGACCGCCAGGCCGCGCGGACGGCGCAGGCTGCGCAGCAACACGTCCAGCGCGACCGCGTAGATCTCGCCGGGCTCGAGGCACGTGGCCAGCGCCCGACAGGCCTCGACCGTCGAAAGCATGTCGCGCAGGCGCGTGTTCTCTTCGACCAGGGCGCGCCGTGCCAGAAGCCGCTGGACCACCAGCACCAGCTCCTCGGCCCGGATCGGCTTCAGCAGGTAGTCGGAGGCCCCCATGCGCAGCGCACCCACGGCGCTCTCCACCGACGCGTGCCCGGTCAGCACGACGAAGTCCGTGCCTGGGTACTCGCGTTGGATGCGTTCCAGCAGGTCGAGCCCGTCCATGCCCGGCATGGTGAGGTCCGAGACGACCAGGTCCGCGGGATCGCGGGACAGCACGCGCAGGGCTTCCTCGGCGCTGCCGCAGAGCTCCAGCCGCACCAGGGAGTGCAACGCCTCGGACGCGAGCTCGCGGTCGAGACGGTTGTCATCGACGACGACGACGCGAGGTCGCCGCGTTTCCTCCCTCATCCCTCTCCCGCCCTGGTCGTAGCCCCACACCCGGGGGTTCCACCCACTCCGTGGATCGTCCCCGCGCGATCAGCGCTTGAGTACGGCCGGCGCCGCGGCATGATACCAGCACGGCCGCTGCGGCGGCTGGAAGTCCCCGCGGGGAATGTCTCCCCATCAAGAGGAGCGGTGTGTCGGAGCTCAGCGACGCCCTGGAACGCCACGGGAGAGCGAGAGAAGCCTTCCGCTGGGAGGTGCCCGACGCCTTCAACTTCGGGCGCGACGTGGTGGACGGCTTCGCAGCCGAGCGCCCGGCCCTGCTCTGGCGCAGCGCCGCGGGAGGCGAGCGTCGGCTCGACTTCGGGGCCGTGCAGGCGGGATCCCGCCGGGTGGCGGGCCTGCTGGCAGACCTGGGCGTCGCGCCGGGCGACCCGCTGATCGTGATGCTGCCGCGGCTTCCGGAGTGGCACCTGGTGATGGTCGGCGCCCTGCGCAGCGGCGCCCTGGTGATTCCGTGCTCGACGATCCTGCGCCCCAAGGACCTGCGCTACCGCGTCGAGCACAGCGGAGCCGTGGCCGTGATCAGCGGGCTCGAGCAGGTGGAGGCGGTCGACGCGGTTCGGGACCAGCTGCCGACGTTGCGCCACTTCCTACTCCACACCGATCCCGACGAGGCGGCGCCCGCGGGCTGGACCGACCTGGGCGAGGCGCTGGCCCAGGCCGCGGAGGATCCGGGCCGGCCGACCCGCGCCTCGGATCCCGCCCTGGTCTACTACACCTCGGGCACCACCGGCCCGCCCAAGGCCGTCCTGCACTCCCACGGCTACACCTACGCCCAGCGCTACACGGGCCGCACCTGGCTCGGACTCCGGGACGGTGACCGCCTGTGGACGACCAGCGACACGGGCTGGGCGAAGGCGGCCTACAGCGTCCTGTTCGGCCCCTGGAGCTGCGGCGCCGAGGTCTTCCTCTTCCACGGTCGCTTCGAACCCGCGCGTGAGCTGGACCTGCTGGAATCCGTCGCGCCCCAGGTCTTCTGCGCGCCGCCCACCGAGTTCCGGCTGCTGGTGAAGCAGGATCTCTCGCAGCGCCGCTTCCCGGGCCTGCGCGAGTGCGTGTCGGCCGGGGAGCCGCTCAACCCCGAGGTGATCCGCGCCTGGCGGGACGCCACGGGCCTGACGATCCGCGACGGCTACGGCCAGACCGAGACGATCCTGCTGCTGGGCAACTTCCCCGGCATGCCGGTCCGCGCGGGCTCCATGGGGCTTCCCATGCCCGGCCACGACGTGGAGGTGATCGACGACCAGGGGCGCCCGATGCCCCGCGGCGACGTGGGCGAGGTGGCCGTGCGAACCGGAATCCCCAGCCTGTTCCTGGAGTACTGGAAGGATCCGGAGGCCAACGCGCGCTGCCGGCGCGGCGACTGGTACCTGACGGGCGACCGGGCCTCGCGCGACGACGACGGCTTCTTCTGGTTCGTCGGCCGCTCCGACGACGTGATCATCTCGGCCGGCTACCGGATCGGACCCTTCGAGGTGGAGAGCGCCTTGGTGGAGCACCCGGCGGTGGTCGAAGCCGCCGCGGTGGCCGCGCCCGACCCGGTGCGCGGAGCCATCGTGCAGGCCTACGTAGTATTGCGCCCGGACGTCGAAGGCTCCGACGCCCTGGTCGCCGAGCTCCAGGCCCACGTCAAGCAGGTGACGGCCCCCTACAAGTACCCGCGCAAGATCGTCTTCGTCGACGAGCTCCCGAAGACCGTGAGCGGCAAGATCCGCCGCATCGAACTTCGCGAACGTTCCGATCCTTAGCCGGACGAGGCCCTACGCTCGCCTTCGGCTCGCTGCGCGCGCCGCAGCGGAAGGGCGTGCATGACCATGCCGGGTGGGCGGCGCTTGCGGGCCACAGGCTCCCGCGACGCAGCATCCCGGGTAGGGCTTAGTTCCAGTCTCTGACCGTGACCTAGTGCCCCGTCGAAGCGGCCGCCACCTTGGGCTTCGGGAGGATCTTCTCCCAGTGCGCGCCAGCGTCGGTGCTGCGCATGACCAGGCCTCGCTGGCCGACGATCATGCCGACGCGGCCGGAGGGGTCGAAGGCCACGTCCCGCATGAAGGTGAACACCTCGGGAATCACCACGTTCTCCAGCGGACCCCAGGTTCGCCCGAAGTCGGAGGACTCGCGCGCCAGCCCCTTCTCACCCACGGCCAGCGCGCGCTGATCGTGCGGCGCCAGGGCGTAGAGGGCCCGCTTTACGCCCGAGTCGCCGTAGCGCCAGGTGAGCCCGCCATCGTCGCTGGTCAGCACCACGCCGCCCAGGCCCGTGATGATGCCATTCATGTCGTCGGCGAAGCGGACCCGGAACAGGTACGGGTTCTGCGCGATGTCGACGGTGACCTTCCCCTGGTCGTCCTGGCGTCCGTCCAGATAGCGCTTCAGGAAGCCCGGATCGTCCGCCAGGTAGTCCTCGTAGTCCCAAGGCGGCGTGCCGCGCATGCGCATCCGGTCCGAGAGGATCCCGGTCTCCTCGATGATGGCGCGCACGCCCACAGCCCGGGAGTCGAGCAGGTCGAACAGACCCGAGGGATCGCCCTCGCCACCGAACTGGGCCAGCTCGCGCGGAGAGCCGTAGGCCTCGATCAAGACGTTCAGGTGCTCCTGCGTCAGGATCGCCTCCACGAAGGCCTTCACCCGCTCGCCGTCCTCATCGGAGATCTCCGAGTCGTCGAAGGAGAACGTGATGGGAGAGATCTTCTCCGTTCCGACGATCTCCCCGGGGGTCCAGCTCTTGCCCCGATTGTCGGACCAGTAGATGTAGCCGAACTCGCCGACGATCCAGCAGCGCTGGCTCGGCGCGGGACGGCAGTAGATGTCGTTCAGGCCCACGTCCTCGAAGACCATCTCGCCGTTGCGCACGCGCTCCTGCTCGGGCGCCGTGAGCCAGACGTACTGGGGATGCTCGGTGGTCACCGTCAGCGAGCGATCCTGCCAGGAGCGCCCTCCATCGTCGGTGTAGATGCGGGTTCCCCAGACGCCCACCGCCCAGGCCGTGTTGGCATCGATGGTGTTCAGGGAGAAGAGATGCACGCCCTGCGCCTGCTTGTCGTTGGTCTGCGGTGTCCAGGTCTGGCCGCCGTCCTCGGTGCGCAGGATCGTGCCGAGCTGGCCGACGATCCAGCCGCGCTGGTCGTCCGCCATGCTCACGTCGTAGAGCAGCGGCAGGTGCGCCGGAGGCTTGTCGCCCCAGTCGATCGAGCGCTCGTGCCAGTTGTCGCCGCCGTCACCGCTGGCGTAGATGGCGGCGCGGTAGCCCACGGCCAGCGCATTCTGCTCGTCCGGAAGGGCGGCCGCGTAGAGGTGGTCGTAGAGGTCGATCTCTCCGGTCTCGTGCGACTCGAAGTGCACTTCGTGGCACCCCAGGGAGACCAGGGCGAGGGAGAGGGCCAGGACCAGACTGCGGCGCGGGGGGGTCATCGTCAGCACTCCCGGAAGCTGCGTGGGGCCGGCGCCGCTCCGTGCGGCCCAGCCCCACTCGAAATGGGTGGACGAACGCTCAGCGTCCCCGCGTGAGCCGTCCGATGTCGATGTAGCGCCGGACCTTGCCCGTGCTCTTGAGCGGGGTTCCGGTCGCATCCCAGAACTCGATGCGGTTGCCCGTGCCGGTCTGGACGTTGACGATCATGTCCGAAACCACCTTGATGTCGTTCGGCGTCTCGACGCCCTTCCAGCCCGGGTAGTAATCCGATTCCGACTCGCTCCAGCGTTTGTTGTGCCAGAGGATCTTCCAGAGCTCCTCCTTCTGGTCGTACGCGAAGGAGTAGAGCGGAGCCAGGGTCTGCTTGTCCAGGTAGATGTCCTTGTGGTGGTAGGGATGATCCTCGTTCTTGGGCGTCATCCGAATCTTGACGGCCTTGCGCACCTCCCACAGGTCGTCGGCGAAGGACAGGCCATAGGGCCCGAAGTTGTGCTCCTTGTTGAAGGGATACGCGCGCACCTTGCTGTTGGTCGGCGAGATGATGTCCATCTCGCCCAGACACTCCCAGCTGTACTGGGGAACGATGCCCGCGAAGCTGCGCAGATCGTCCAGGGTGAAGTCGGTCCCGGAGACCGCGTCCGTGCGCTGCGCGGCCGAGATGCGGCGAACGCGGCGCATGGTGGGCAGGTAGACCCAAGTATCGTCGTTCTTGCCCTCGGCCCGGGCCTTGTCGGCCTCCTTGTAGCGGTAGGTCATCAGGTTGATGCCGCGCGCGTCGAAGGGCGCAGTCACCTCGATGCCGAAGGCGAGCTTGCGGCGCTCCTTGCGGAACAGGTCGCCGTCCTGCTTCTGCAGCAGGTGCGGCTCCACGCGGTGCGCGAGCAAGATCCCGCGCGAGGTTCCCTCGTAGTAGAGCGGAAGCTGCTCGCCGCGGTCCCAGTAGGAGTAGAAGAAGTGGGCGAAGGTGCCGTCACCCTCCCAGGCGTAGTCGAAGTCCCAGATGATCTTCGTGCCGGCATGGGGGTCGCCCTTGCAATCGATCTCGTCGATGGGGAACGGCTGCCCGGCGGTGAAGTTCTCGAGGCTGTCGTCGGGCCCGATCCGCGCCTGGCCCTTGAACTGCTCGGTGGCGGCCTGGTACTCGGCGGAGGGCGAGTAGTCGCGGTAGAAGGGGCCGACCTCGAGACGCATGCCTTCGTAGAAGAAGAAGTCGCGGTTCGACCAGAACTCCGGCGGCAGGTACTGCTTCAGCGAGTCCAGCCGGTCGAAGGTGATGACATCGCCTTCCTTGAAGGCGGGACCGGTGACGCCGGCGTCTTCCTGGGCGAGGGCGGGCGCGGCAAGAGCCAGCGCAAGGACGCCAGCGACGAGAGAGGGGTGCAACCGAGACATCGTCTCCTCCTATGGACCAGCAGTGGGATCCCGACGTGGCGTTGGGCGCGCCTTCCCCCTGGGAAACCAGCACACTAGCTAAGCCAGATGCACCCAGCTTGTCAAGCAAAGCAGCGTTCCGGGACGCCACATGCCCGCGCACTCCGGGCGCTTCCAGCCACGGTGCCGCTCCGTGCGACACCCGCTTACCGATTCGACGACTTGGAGCCGAGCCGCGTTTCAGGATTCTGGAGATCCGGCTGCGGATTTGTCAGCGCCGCGGGCGCGCCGTACGGTGCCCGGGCCATGGAGACCCGACCCAACGGTGCCGGGGCGCCGGTCCAGCCGACTTCCGCCGGCCGACCGGCGCTCCGCCTGTCGCCGCGTGCCCTGGGCCTGGTGCAGACCGCCCTGCTGGCCCGCGTGGCACTCGGCATGGCCTGGAGCGAGGCCTGGGGCCGCATCGGCGACCTGTTCGTCGGCTCCCAGCAGCGCGAGGCCCGGCGCGAGGCCCGCCGGGTGCGGCAGCTGGAACGCGTGGCGGCGGCCCTGGGGCGCCTGAAGGGAGCCTTCGCCAAGGCCGGGCAGTTCGCGGCCCTGCGCTACGACGTGCTGCCCCCGCAGGTGCGGCGCCGCCTGGCCGAGCTCCAGGACCGGGTGCCGCCCCTGCCCGCCCGGCAGATCCGGGCCGTGGTGGAGCGGGAGCTGGGCCGGCCGCTGGAGGCGCTCTTCGCCAGCTTCGACCCGGAGCCCGTCGGGGCCGCGTCCATCGCCCAGGTTCACCGCGCCACACTTTCCGACGGCCGCGAGGTGGCGGTGAAGGTGCAGTATCCCTGGCTGGAGGCCTCCCTGGGCGCGGACCTGTTCCTGGCGCGCCTCCTGGTGGGGCTGTGGACGCGAAGACAGGGCAGCGGCGGCCCGGTGGATCGGCGGCGCCTGTTCGACGAGTTCGCCTCGGGCCTGCGCGAGGAGCTCGACTTCGTTCGCGAGGGTGAGGTGGCTCGGGAGATCGCCGTCAACCTGGCCGACGAGCCGCAGATCGTGGTGCCCGCGGTGCATCCGGAGCTCTCCACCCGCCGCGTGTTGACCCTCGACTACCACAGAGGCATCCGAGTCACCGACCGCGCCGGTCTGGCGCGCGCCGGGATCGACCCGGCGGCCGTGCTCGAGGTTCTCGCCCGGGCCTACGCACGCCAGGTCTTCGTGGACGGCCTCTTCCACGCGGACCCGCACCCGGGCAACCTGTTCGTCGCCGAGGAGCCCGACGCCGCGCGCAGCCCCCGGGTCGTGTTCGTGGACTTCGGACTCTCGAAGCGCCTGGACCCCGAGCTGCGGGCGGCCATGCGCCGCGGCGTCTACGCGCTGCTCCAGCGCGACGCCGCCGCCTTCGTCGCGGAGATGGATGCGATGGGCATGGTGGCGCCCGGGAGACGCGACAGCGTGCGCAGCGCCGTCGACGCCATGTTCGCGCGCATCGCCGGCGAGGGGGCGCCGCTGGCCCTGGGGCCGGGGCAGGTGCTGGCCCTCAAGGACGAAGCCAAGGAATTGCTGGCCTCGACCCCCGGGCTCCAGCTCCCCAACGACCTGCTGCTCTGGGCCAAGACGCTCTCGTACCTGATCGCCCTGGG
>JAFDET010000024.1 GCA_019310195.1 Deltaproteobacteria bacterium | reverse complement strand
TCCTGTCCCGACGCGGGGCGGGAGGCAGGAGCTGAGCCCTACATCAAGATGGGCGCGCCACCGGAGCCTACGGCCCGCAAGCGGCGCCCGACGGACTTCGCGTCGGGACGGGCCACGTTGCGCCGCGCGCAGCGAGCCAAAGGCGAGCGGAGGGGCTCGGCCGCCTAAGGATGGCGACCTGAGGGGCTCGTCCCTCTAAGCGTTCCTCAGAACGGAATGTCGTCGCTGCCGCCGGGGGCGCCGCCGTCGGGCGCACCACCACCGCCGCCCGGAGCAGGCGGAGCGCCGCCACCCCCACCCTGGCCCTGGCCCTGGCCGCGTCCGCCCAGAAACTGGACGGTGTTGGCCACGATCTCGGTAGTGCGCCGCTTCTGCCCTTCCTTGTCTTCCCACTCGCGCGTCTGGAGGCGACCCTCGATGTAGACCGAGCGGCCCTTGGACAGGTACTGGGAGCAGAGCTCCGCCGTGCGCGCCCACGCCACGATGCGATGCCACTCGGTGCGGTCCTCGCGGCCACCGTCCTTGGTGCGGATGTTCTCCGACGTGGCGAGCGTGAAGTTGGCCACCGCGGTTCCGCTGGCCGTGTAGCGGAGCTCGGGATCGCGCCCGAGGTTTCCGATCAGGATCACCTTGTTCACGCCTGCCATCTTGGGCCTCTCTGGTATTCGGGAAGTTGAGGGGTGCGGACGGCACGATTATCCCGCTCCTCTCGTCGGGCCGTCAATACGAACACCCCTTCTCATCGACGTTGACAGCGATTCACTCCCCCCTAGCATCCAAGGCACTGTCCGATCCCGGGGTGAAACGCGGTTTGATCTACGCCTACCGCTACTTCCTGGTTCTCGTCTTCACCGTCTTCTGGGGAACGATCGGGACCGTCCTCGGGCTGACCGACCGCTCCGGCAACGGCGGCATCTGGGCGGCCCGCAACTGGGTTTCCTGGATCCTGCGCGGCTGCGGCATCCGCGTCGTCGTCGAAGGCCTCGAGAACGTCGACGTGGGCCGGCCCCACGTCTTCATGTGCAACCACCAGAGCGTGATGGACATCGCGGCGCTGGTGCAGACGATCCCGATGCAGTTCCGCTTCGTGGCCAAGCGCGAGCTATCCCGGATTCCCTTCTTCGGCTGGGCCTTGGCCTTGGGCGGCCACGTGCTGATCGACCGCGGGGACCGCCCGCGTGCGATCCGGAGCTTGGAGCGCGCCTCCGGCCAGATCCGCGGCGGCACCAACGTGATCGTGTTTCCCGAGGGAACGCGCAGCAAGACCGGCGAGCTTCAGACCTTCAAGAAGGGCGGCTTCCACCTGGCCATCGCAGCGCAGGTGCCCGTAGTGCCCGTGACCGTCTCGGGCAGCCAGCGCATCACGCCCAAGCACTCGCTCCGCATCGAGAGCGGCGAGGTCAAGATCCGTTACGGAAAGCCCATCCCCACCACCGGGATGTCGGCCCGCGACCGCCACACCCTGGCCGACGAAGTGCGGGCCGCCATCACGATCGGGTACGACCCCGCCTACCAGGACAACTCCGCCTAGGGTACTCTCGCCACGTCTTGATCCCGGGGGGGTGAGAGACGTGATTCCTCGCGTTTCGCAGCACTCACAGCACCAGAGCGTCAGGACTCGCCGGCGTGGCTAAGCGTCGAGCGGGCCGCGCGAAGAAGAGCGGCTCCGCCAGCAGCCCGCTGTGGTCCGAAGTGTCCGGCCTCGCGCTGGTGGCGCTGGGCCTGCTCTCGGGCATCGCGTTGTGGACCCACTCGCCGTGGGACCCGTCGCTGTCGCTGGAGCCGGTGCGCAACGCGGCCGGCCCCGTGGGAGCCACCCTGGCGGCGGGGCTGCTGGGGGGCTTCGGCAGCGCGGCCTGGGTGGCTGCAGCCGGAATGGTCCTGCTGGGGGGACGACTCGCCGCCGGACGCGGGCTGCCCCCGCTTTCGAGCCGGATCTGGGCCGGCGCCGCCCTGCTGCTGGTGGCCCTGGCGCCCATGGCCTCGCTGCTGGAGGCGGCGGCGCCCAGCCGCTTCGAGGCCTGGTCGGGCGGCTGGTTCGGAGGCCGGCTGGGGGCCTTGGAGGCGGCGGTCCTGGGGATCTGGGGCGCGCTGCTGGTGAATGGCCTGCTGGCGCTGGTGGCGGTGCTGAACCTGGCCGGGATTCCCGTGGCCCGTGCGGCCGAGGCTGCCGCCTGGGCGGCCCAGACCACCTGGGAGGCGCTGGCCCGGACCGGGACCGCGCTGGGCCGGGGGCTGGCCCAGGCCGTCGGCGAGGCTCGGCGTGTCGCGATCTCCGGCCTGACGACGGCCGCCGCGACCCTCTCCAGCCTTTCCGTGTACCGCGAGCGCCGAGCCCGCCGCGCGCGGGTGGCCGCTGCCCGGGACATCGAGCTGGAGGTGGACGGCTCGCTGGAGGAGGCGCTGCAGCGGAACGAGTCCAGCGCGGCTCCCGCAGCGCGGCTGCGGCGACGGGGCGCCGAGCCGGACATCGTCGACCACCAGGCCGTGAAGGCGGCCACGCCCAAGCAGGAGACCTTCACCTTCCCGGACGACAAGCCCCGGGGCCCCTACCAGCTTCCGGACGTCGCGATCTTCGAACCGCCGCCCACCGACCGCCGCACCTACGACCGCGAGAGCCTGATCATGAACTCGCGGATCCTGGAGAAGAAGCTGGGCGACTTCGGGATCTCCGGCCGCGTGGTCAAGGTGCATCCGGGCCCCGTCGTCACCATGTACGAGTACGAGCCCGCCAGCGGCGTGAAGCTGAACCGCATCGTGGGCCTGACCGACGACCTGGCCCTGGCGCTGCGCGCGCTCTCGGTGCGCATCATCGCCCCGCTTCCCGGGAAGAGCGTGGTGGGCATCGAGGTCGCCAACCCCGAGCGCGAGGTCGTCACGATCCGCGAGATCCTGGAGTCGGAGAACTTCCGCAAGAACAGCTACCGGCTCGGCATCGCCCTGGGCAAGGACATCTTCGGCAACTCGATCGAGGCCGACCTGGCGCGCATGCCGCACCTGCTGGTGGCCGGCGCCACCGGAACCGGCAAGAGTGTGTTCCTCAACTCGCTGCTGTGCTCGATCCTGTTCCGCTCGACGCCGGAGCAGCTCAAGCTTCTGCTCGTCGATCCCAAGCTCCTCGAGCTCTCCATCTACGAGGGTATTCCGCATCTGATCGCCGACGTGGTCACGAACCCCAAGCGCGCCGCCGCCGCCCTGTCCGGCATCGTGGCCAAGATGGAAGACCGCTATCGCATGATGCAGGCGCTGACGGTGCGCAGCATCGCGCAGTTCAACGACCGCGTGGACGATCTGCGCAAGAACGGCGAAGAGAGCTTCCGCCTGCGCGCCAAGCCCGGCGAAGAGGAGGGAGAGGAGCGCCCGCTCGAGCGCCTGCCCTACATCCTGGTGGTGATCGACGAGCTCGCCGACCTCATGGTGGTGTCGGCGCGCGACGTCGAGGAGTCGCTCCAGCGCCTGGCGCAGATGGCCCGTGCCGCGGGCATCCACCTGGTACTGGCGACGCAGCGGCCCAGCGTCGACGTCTTGACCGGCGTGATCAAGGCGAACTTCCCGGCGCGCATCTCGTTCCAGGTCTCGTCGCGAACCGACTCGCGCACGATCCTCGATCAGAACGGCGCCGAAGTCCTGCTCGGCATGGGCGACATGCTCTTCCTGCCGCCGGGCACCAGCAAGCTGCAGCGCATCCACGGCTCCTACGTCTCCGAGAAGGAGGTCTCGCGGCTGGTCGCCTTCCTGCGCGAGCAGGGCAAGCCGCAATTCGACGAGACCATCACGCGCATGGAAGAGGAGAGCAAAGCCAAAGAGGAGCGCGGCGAGGACACCGACGAGCTGTACGACCGCGCCATCGAGATCGTGGCCGAGACGGGGAATGCCTCGATTTCCTACGTCCAGCGGCGCCTCAAGGTGGGCTACAACCGGGCGGCGCGAATGATCGAGCAGATGGAGATCGACGGCGCAATCGGCCCCCAGGAGGGGACCAAGCCCCGCCAGGTCTTCGTTCGCCCCATGGAGCTCGAATAGCCCGCCGCGGCGGCCGTCCAACCCGATGATGTACGCTTCGTCGCTCCTGCTCCTGCTCCTCCTGCTGGCGGCCAGCCCCGCCGAGACCCAGGCCGACGCCGGGGCCCCGCCGGAGCGCACCTGCGCCGAGGAGATCGCGCTGCGCGTGCAGGGCCACTACGAGTCCGTGCGCGACCTGACGGCGGACTTCGTGCAGACCTCCCGAGTGGTCAGCCTGGGGCAGGACGCGGGGCGCGGAACCCGGGCCGGCGGCCAGGTCATCTTCGCCAAGCCCGGCCGCATGCGTTGGGCCTATCGGGAGCCCGAGGAGAGCCTGGTGGTGACGGACGGCAAGGTGCTGTGGACCTGGGACCCCGGGCTGGGCGAGGCCCAGCGGGTAGCCGTGGCCGCCGGATTTCTGTCGGGCGCGGCCATCCAGTTCCTGCTGGGCGAGGGCGCCGTGCTCGAGTCCTTCGAGGTGACCGCCGACCGCTGCGAGGGGCCCCGGGTGACCCTGCGCATGGTCCCCCTGGACCCCGCCAGCTACGAGCGCCTGCAGGTGGAGGTGGACCCCAAGGCCGGCATCGTGCACGCCACCGAGGTGGTGGACCTGTTCGGCAACGTCACGCGAGTCGAATTCGCGAAGATCCGCACCAACACGAGCCCCGACGACTCGCTCTTCGGCTTCGAGCCACCCGAGGGGGCACGGGTGATCGAGATTCCCGGAGCGCCGTGACCGCTCTTGCGATCCTGCGAATTTGCCCACCCTGGGCAGCGGGCTTCCACCGGGAAGCCCGCTGCGCAAAGATCAGCGCACCCCAGAGCCTCCTTCCCAACGGCGGTCTTCCGACGCTCCTGTCAAAAGCCCGGCAGATCGTGTGCCGCCTTGCATCGCAAGGCGGCAGGCCTCCGGCAACCGGAAGCGGTGGCGGCCGGGCCCGGGTCACGAAGCTGCCGCTTGGGGCATCTAACCCGGTTCCGGACCCGTTTTCCCGCTGGCAACGCGGGGGCCTGAGGGCCCCGGCTGCGTGTCGCCTGCGCTTGCGCGTGCCGGAGCCGCTGGATACACTCGAATGGTCAAAATGGGCGTAATTTCGAGGGCTTCGGGCTTCCTGAGAATCTGCTCGAGCAATGGGGCGCAGCTTGGTGTACGGCCTGCGATCGCCGCGTGCGGCATGCCGAGTGCTCGCCCTCTCCGGAGCCTCTGCGTGGATGAAGCTCCCTACCTCGGTTCACCTGGGCGTGGGGTCTACCCTGCGCCGAAAGGGCCTTCTGGTAGCGTTTCAGGCGCGCGCAGCTCGGCCCTCCAGCCCGCTCTTGCGGATGCTTTTCCGCTGCCCTTGGGGACCAACCGGCACGGCACGCGCCTTGCACATGGAAGAACGCAGATGTGGTTCCCCCCGCAGGCAAGCACCTCGGTGCACGAGGAGAGGGCGGAATGAGCGAGTTTGATTCGGGTTCAGGTGGTTCGGGTTCAGGTGGTTCGGGTTCGGGCGGTTCGGGTTCGGGCAGGAAGGGCTTCGTGCGCGACGTGATGCGCCGGATCACCCCGGCCGGTCCGCGGCCCAGTGAGGCGGATCGCAGCGGTGCCGGCAACTACCAGGAGGAGATCGAGACCCTCCGGGACGCCGCGCGTTTCTTCGGCAGCGACTCGTCCGAGTTCCGCCGGCGGCTGGATCGCGTGCTGGCGGAGTTCGAGGCGCTGCGCCGGCGCTACGACCTGACCCGCGAGCAGCTCTACGACTCCGAGCGCCAGAACGAGAAGCTGGTCGGCACGCTCCAAGAGGCCAAGCAGCAGATCGAGCTCCTCAAGGAGGAGGTCGACAAGCTGTGTGCACCGCCCAACTCCTACGGCGTGTTCCAGCGGGCCAACAAGGACGGGACCGTCGAGATCCTCGTGGATGGGAAGGCCATGCGGGTGAACTCGCATCCCAACCTGGACCCGTTCCAGATCGAGGAAGGCCAGCTGGTGGTCCTCAACGAGGCATTCAACGTGGTCGAGCCGGCCGGCTTCACCAGCCGCGGCGAGATCTGCAAAGTGGTGGACGTCCTGGAGGACCAGCGCATCATCGTCCTGGGCCACACGGACGACCAGCGCGTGGTGTCGCTGGCGTCTCCGCTGCGTCACGAGAAGATCAAGGTGGGCGACGCGCTGCTGGTGGACACGCGCACCCAGTACGCCTTCGAGAAGATGCCCAAGTCGTCGGTCGAAGAGGTGGTGCTGGAGGAGGTGCCCGACGTCACCTACGAGGACATCGGCGGCCTGGCGGAGCAGATCGGAATCCTGAAGGACTCCATCGAGCTGCCGTACACGCACCCGGACGTGTTCGCCGAGCACAAGCTCTCGCCGCCGAAGGGGATCCTGCTCTACGGCCCCCCGGGCTGCGGCAAGACGCTGATCGCCAAGGCGGTGGCCAACAGCCTGGCCAAGAGCATCGAGGCCCGGACCGGAAAGGCCACGACCGCGTACTTCCTCAACGTGAAGGGGCCGGAGCTCCTGAACAAGTACGTGGGCGAGACCGAGCACAAGATCCGCGAGGTCTTCGGCAAGGCGCGCGAGAAGGCCAGCGAGGACGTCCCCGTCGTGATCTTCTTCGACGAGATGGACTCGCTGTTCCGCATGCGCGGCTCGGGGATCTCGTCGGACATGGAAGCCACCGTGGTGGCCCAGTTCCTGTCGGAGATCGACGGCGTGGAGTCGCTGAAGAACGTGATCGTGATCGGCGCCAGCAACCGGCAGGACCTGATCGACCCGGCGGTGCTCCGCCCGGGCCGGCTGGACCTGAAGGTGAAGGTGCACCGCCCGGATCGAGAGGCTGCGCGAGAGATCTTCACCAAGTACCTGATCGAAGACCTGCCGTTCCACCTCGAGTCGCAGGAGCGGTATGGAAGTGATCCGGCCAAGATCGTAAAGGGCATGATCGGCGACACGATCGACCGGATGTACGCCACCGGCGAGGAGAACAAGTTCCTCGAGGTCACCTACGCCAAGGGCGAGCGGGAGATCTTCTACTTCAAGGACTTCTCCAGCGGCGCGATGATCGAGAACATCGTCGCGCGGGCCAAGAAGAAGGCCGTGAAGCGGATCATCGACCACGGCGAGCGCGGCGTGAAGGTCAGCGACCTGATCGAGGCCGTCCAGGAGGAGTTCAAGGAGAACGAGGATCTCCCGAACACCACCAACCCGGACGACTGGGCGCGGATCTCGGGCCGCAAGGGCGAGCGCATCATCAACGTACGCACGCTGATGACCAACATCACCCGCGACGAGCGCGTGATCGAGAACATCACCTCGGGGCAGTACCTGTAGGCGCGGGGGGTTCGCCCACCCGAGCGGAGACGCGATGGCAGTACCCAAGGTGATGGGCACGGAGATCGAGTACGGCATCACCGTACGCAACGATCGCGACTTCGATCCGATTTCGAGCTGCGTGCTGCTGGTCAACGCCTACCGCGAGGACCACGACGCCAAGATCCTGTGGGACTACGACCAGGAGAACCCCCTGGCCGACGCCCGCGGGTTCCAGGTGGAGGGCGAGAAATACACGCCCAACCAGCAGGAGAACATCGCCCGCAACAAGACGCTGATCAACGGAGCCCGCTACTACGTCGATCACGCCCATCCCGAGTACTCCTGCCCGGAGGTGACCAACGTCCGCGATCTGGTCGTCCACGAGAAGGCCGGCGAGCGAATCGTGGAGATCAGCCGACGCGAGGCCCAGGCGCTGCTGCCCAAGGGCACGCAGATGCTGATCTACAAGAACAACAGCGACCGCAAGGGCAACAGCTACGGCTCGCACGAGAACTACTTGATGGACCGGCGCACGTCCTTCAAGCAGATCGTCGAGCACCTGCTGCCCTTCTTCGCCACCCGGCAGGTCTATACCGGCGCCGGCAAGGTGGGCAGCGAGAACCGGAGCCAGCCCTGCGACTACCAGCTGGCCCAGCGCTCGGACTTCTTCGAGACCGAAGTGGCGCTGGACACCATGGTCAAGCGGCCGATCATCAACACCCGGGACGAGCCCCACGCCGACCGCGAGAAGTACCGGCGCCTCCACGTGATCGTGGGCGACGCCAACATGAGCGAGTACACGATCTACCTGCGCAACGGCGCAACCGCCCTGGTGCTGGCGATGATCGAGGACGGCGCCATCACCCGGGACGTGTCGCTTCGGGACCCTGTACGCGCCATCCGGGAGATCTCACACGATCCCAGCTGCAAGCTCGAGGTACAGCTCGACCGCGGACCCAAGGTGACCGCCGTGCAGCTCCAGAGGGAATTCCTGGAGATGGCGCTGGCCTATACTTCCTCGCGCGAGATCGACCCCATCACCAAGGACGTGCTGGTCAAGTGGCAGTACGTGCTGGAGCGCCTGGAACGCGATCCAATGGAGCTGTCGCGCGAGATCGACTGGGTGATCAAGAAGGCCCTCATCGAGAACTTCATGGATCGGAAGGGCGCAGACTGGGGCTCGCCCCAGGTGGAGATGATGGATCTCCAGTACCATGACATCCGCCCGGACAAGGGGCTTTACTACCTGCTGGAGCGAAAGGGCCAGGTGGAGCGGACCGCGGACGACGACGAGATCACCGCCGCGATCCAGAAGCCGCCCGAGGATACGCGGGCGTACTTCCGCGGCGAATGCCTGCGGCGCTTTCCGGACCAGGTCTTCGGCGTCAACTGGGACTCCATCTCGTTCGGCATCGGCGATGAACCCATCAAGCGCATCCTGATGGCTGAACCGCTCAAGGGCTCCAAGGAGCACGTGGAGGACCTGCTCTCGTCTTCCACGTCAGCCGCGGAGCTTGTCAAGAACCTGCGGGCGTAGCCCGCCCAGGAGGTCCCCATGGCACGAATTGCAAATACCCGCGTACCCAACGCCGACGAACGTCTGCTGGCGAGGTTCGGCGCCGCGGAGTCGACGCAAAAGCAGAAGGGGGGCGGCGACGGCGGGGACGACGGCGGCGACGCCGAAGGCGGGCAGAAGCTCAAGGAAAAGGGCGAGGAACTCAAGGCGGAGATGGACGCGTTGGTCGATGAGATCGACGAAGTCCTGGAAGAGAATGCCGAGGAGTTCGTCAAGAACTACGTCCAGCGAGGCGGCCAGTAGCACGACGCGACTGGCGCCATCGAGAGGGGGGATCGGTGCCGTTCCGGGGACGTTATCAGGGCTCGAGTTTCTCCGAGCTGCTGGACATCGACTTCACGCACATCAAGGTCGACTTCGCCGACCTGGCGCAGAAAGCGCAGAAAGCCATCATCGAGGCGCCCCACGGCACCACGGTGCTGGCGCTGCGGCTGGGCGATGGCGTGCTGGTGGCCGGCGATCGGCTGGCCACGGCCGGTTACCAAGTGGCCTCGCGCGAGGTGGAGAAGGTGTTCGCCACCGACGACCACTCGCTCATCGCCATCGCGGGCGCGGCCGGGCCGGCCATCGAGATGGCGCGCTTGCTGGGCGTCGAGCTCGAGCACTACGAGAAGATCGAAGGCGAGTCGCTCGAGCTGGAAGGCAAGGCCAACAAGCTCTCGCAGATGGTCCGGCAGAACCTGCCCGCGGCCATGCAAGGGCTGGCCGTGGTGCCGCTCTTCGCCGGCTACGACACCCGGCGCAAGGTCGGGCGCCTGTGGAAGTTCGACATCACCGGCGGCCGCTACGAAGAGACCGAGATCGAGGCCTCCGGGTCCGGCGGCATCTTCGCCAAGGAGAGCCTGAAGAAGGCCTGGCGTCCCGACCTCTCCCGCGAAGACGGTCTGCGCACGGCGCTGGAGGCGCTGCGCGCTGCCGCGGACGAGGATCGCGCCACGGGCGGCGTCGACCTGGAGCGCGGCATCTATCCAATCGTGAAGATCTGCACCGGCCCAGGCATCGAAAACGTCGAAGAGTCCGAGATCGCCGGCGTGCACCGGGCGATCGTCGAATCCGACAGGCAGCGAGGCTGATCCCATGTCGATGCCGTTCTACGTCTCTCCCGAACAGCTCATGGCCGACAAGGCCGAGTACGCCCGCAAGGGCATCGGCCGCGGCAAGTCGATCGTCACGTTGGAGTACGCCGACGGGATCCTGCTCATGGCCGAGAACCCGTCGGCCAGCCTGTCCAAGATCGGCGAAATCTACGACCGCATCGGCTTCGCCGGGGTCGGCAAGTTCAGCGAGTTCGACCAGCTGCGGAAGGTGGGCATCCGCTACGCGGACATGAAAGGCTACTCCTACAGCCGCGACGACGTGCGCGGCAAGTCGCTGGCCAACGCCTACTCCCAGGCCATCGGCGACGTGTTCACCAACCAGATGAAGCCGTTGGAGGTGGAGATCGTGGTGGTGGAGGTGGGCGACCCCCGCTTCGAAGGCCACGAGGAGAACTCGATCTACCGGGTGCAGTTCGACGGCAGCATCACGGACCACCAGGGATTCTGCGTCATCGGCGGGACCGTCGAGAACCTCGAGGCGCACCTCCAGGCCAACTACAGCAGCAGCCAACCCCTCGGGGACGCGGTGCAGCTGGGTCGCAGCACTCTGGAGCGAGCGACCAATGGCGACCGCGTTTCTCCCGCGAATCTCGAGGTGGCAGTCCTCGATCGGGAGCGCGCAGGTCGCAAGTTCAGACGCCTGTCTGCCGAAGAGTTACAAGGTATCCTGGAAGGGTGAGCCCCGTCCGTTCGGGGCCTTAGGGGCGAACGAACGTCGTGCAGAAGCGGATCTTCGGGCTCGAAAATGAGTACGGAATCATCTTCACGCCTGAGGGCCGGAAGACGCTTCCGGTCGAGAAGGCGATCCGCTTTCTCTTCGAGAAGCTCATCACCACCGAGCACTTCCTCAACGTGTTCCTCGAGAACGGCGCGCGCTTCTACCAGGACACCGGCTGCCACCCGGAGTACGCCACGCCGGAGTGCGCCTCCCCGAAGCAGCTGATCGTCTACGACAAGGCCGGCGAGCGCATCCTGGAAGACCTGCAGGACTACGCAGAGGAGAAGATCCGCGAGGAACGCGTCGCCGGGAAGCTCTCCATCTTCAAGAACAACACGGACTTCGTCGGCAACAGCTACGGCTGCCACGAGAACTACCTCGTGGACCGTGACGTGGACTTCTACTACCTGGCCGAGCAGCTGATTCCGTTCCTGGTCACCCGCCAGATCTACACGGGCGCGGGCAAGGTCTTCCAGACCCAGGACGGCGTGCACTACTGCATCAGCCAACGCGCCCAGCACATCTACCAGAAGATCTCGGGCACCACGACCAACGACCGTTCGATCATCAACACGCGCGACGAGCCCCACGCCGACCGCGAGAAGTACCGCCGCCTCCACGTGATCGTGGGTGACTCGAACATGTGCGAGTACACCAACTTCGTGAAGATCGGCACGTGCGCGATCGTGCTCCAGATGATCGAGGACAACTACATCAACAAGGACTTCACCCTGCGCAATCCGGTGAAGGCCATCAAGGACATCTCGTACGACACCACGTGCAAGCGGCGCCTGCGCCTGGACAACGGACGCGAGTACTCGCCCATCGAGATCCAGCGCGAGTACTGCGAGATGGCCCAGAAGTACATCGAGCACTATCCGGTCTCGGAGGAGCTGAAGGAGGCTGTGGAGAAGTGGCAGTACGTACTGGACTGCCTGGACACGGACCCGGACAAGCTCTCCCGCGAGATCGACTGGGTGATCAAGCGGCGCATGATCAACTCGTTCCTGGAGAAGCGGGATCTCACCTGGAACGACCCGCGCGTCTTCATGCTGGACCTGCAGTACCACGACATCCGGCTGAACCGGGGCCTCTACTACCTGCTCGAGCGGAAGGGCGCGGTGGAGCGGATCGTCGCCGATGACCAGATCATCAAGGCCAAGACCGAGCCGCCGCCGGACACGCGCGCCAAGATGCGCGGCGAGTTCATCAAGCTGGCCCGCCAGAACTCGATCCAGTACGACCTGGACTGGTCGAACATCCGCCTGGGCAACCTTCTCAACGTGCGCGTGATCTGCAACAATCCGTTCGAGACGGACACCGAGAAGGTGGCCGAGCTGGTTCGCACCATCCAGAAGACGAACCTGCGCAAGACGAGCCTCTCGAAGCTGGTCATCCAGTCCTAGGAGCCCCCCATGGCCGAGCCCGCCCCCCACGTCGACGCACCCCGCGCCGTCGAGGACGCCCCTTCCATCGCTCCCGAGTCCGAGCCTCAGGAGCCGACCCGCAATCGCTCGGGCCTGCTGGTGGTCGCCGTGGCGCTGCTGGGCCTGTTTGCCGGATTCCTGGCCTGGCAGACCGCCCAGCTCCAGTCCGAGAACACGGCGCTGGAGGCCCAGGTGACCACGCTCCAGGAGCAGGTACGCGCCTACGAGATCACCGTCGACGGCGCCCGCGAGCGTGCCGCCGGTCTGCGCAGCCAGATCGACGAGCTCGAGGCCTGGCTCTCCGAGTAACGCCGGAACTTCCGGGACAGTCCCCTCAGTTCCGCTGGCGGAACGGAGGGGACTGTCCCGGAAGTTCCTTGGTAGACTGGGGCGCATGGCACCCAAGGTCGTCGTCGGAGTTCTCTGGGTCTACTGCGCGCTGTCCTTCGTCGCGCCGCTCCCGCTGGCCGGGATCGGCCGGCTGGTCTTCTGGGTGTTGCTCATCACCCACGCCGTGGAGTGCGCCGTCTTCCTGCCGCGCATGCGCGCGGCAGGCGGCTCGCTGGCCCACCACACCGTGCAGGTGATGCTCTGGGGCGTCTTCCACGGACGCACGCTGCCGGAGGCGGGCTCGAGCTAGTAGCAGTTGCGCGGGTCCGCGCAGTGCACCTTCTCTTCTTCGCAACCGGGGCGGCCGTCGCGCCAGTCGCAGGGCGACTCCTGAATCTCGTTGTTTCCGCCACCGGCGCAGCCCGCGGCCAATGACAGCGCCAGCAGAACGATCCCCGACATCACGCGTACCCGCTTCTTCATCACCCTCACGCCCAGCATACGGCGATGCGCCGCGGGCCCTCGTAGGGAAGGCGCCCGTGAGACATCGAATGGTTGTCGATCGCGACCACGTCGCCCTGTCGCCAGGGCTCGACGATCAGGTGCCTCCAGACCACGTCGCGCACGTGATCCAGATCTTCGTCGGGGATCTCACTGCCGTCGAGGTAGGTGGAGTGCATGCCGCGCTCCTCGGGCGGCGTGGCGCGAAGCCGCTCCTGCAGCGTGCGAGCCATTCCGAGCACTCCCTGGTGGCGCTCGCTGGGCCGGAAGCGGGCGATCCGCTCGTACTCGCCCACTGCGGTCCCGACGTGGAACGTGGTCACGTGGTTGTGCCAGGCCGTCTCGCCCGTCCGCGGGTGGTCGCGGCTGACGGGCTGGGTGGACACCAGGCGCAGGGCGTCGCCTTCCACCCAGATGGGCTCGAATCCCTCGCGCCGGCAGGTCTCCTCCACGACGGCGCGGTCGTGGGTCTGGAACAGTTCCGGCCACGGCTTCAGCTGGGTGGGGTCGCCCGAGTCGGGCTGCCCCGGACCCGCGTAGTTGCGCACGTGACGCAGGCCGCCTTCTTCGAAGCGCTTCTTGACGCCCGGATCCAGGTCCTGCCACACCCTGCGGAAGTCGCAGAGCGGCGTCTCGCCCGAGCCCTCGGCCGGCGCCTCCAGTGCGCAGAAGAAGAGCCGACGCGGAGGATTGGCACAGAAGCTCATCTCGCAGTGCTGCGGAATCGGGAAGTAGTCCGGAAGCTCGCTGGCGTTGAAGACGTAGTCGGTCAGGGCGTCGCGGGGCGAGGTGCCCAGATACTCGTTCTTCAGCTCTTCGTCCACGCAGCGGGCGAGTCGCTCGAAATCGCCGGGCCCCTCCACCGGGAAGCCCCGGAACAGGATCGCGCCGTGCAGCGTGAGCCCGTCCTGGACCTGTCCGCTGTTCTCGCGCAGCCAATCGCAGAGCCTCCCCAGGTCGTCGTCGCCCGCGGGCTCGATGATCAGCGGCGCGCCTTCGGGCTGGCGGGGTTGGATCCGGTAGGGGGTCTCGGCCATGGCTGCCCTCTCCTGGGTGGAAGGCCAGTCTACCGGAAGAGGCCGCGGGTCGACTAAGGTCCGGGCGGAATGACCCCCCGCACATCACGCTGGATCTTGTGGCTCGGGCTGGCGCTCCTGGCGCCGGTTCCCATCCTCGCCTTCGGCAGCGGCCGGGTGCCGGCCGGGGAGCTGGCCACGCTGGCGTTGGCAACCCTGGCGGTCTGGGCGACCGAGGGCGGCGCGGGCGTCGTGCCCCTGATCTTCCTGGTCTTCGCGCTCCACGCGGCAGCAGCGCTGCTGGTGTGGTGGCTGCTGGCGGGGCTCGCCACACGGGCGCTCGCGGGCCGGTCCCGGCCCCAGCGAGCGGTCGCGACACTCGCGGCGCTGCTGGCGGGTGTGGTCGTGAGTCAGGTGTTCCCGATCTACCGCGATCCGTTCCGTGCGCTGCCGGACGCGGTGAGCACACCGCCGGACCATGCGAGCGAGCTGCCTCCAGATCGCGCCGCCCTCCCACCCCCGCTGCCCGAGCCCGCCCTGCCCTTTGCGCGCACCGAGTCGCGCGAGCCCTGCGCCCACTTCGATCCCCTGCGCCGACCGTTCTGGGGGGACACTCACGTGCACACGGCGCTCTCGTTCGACGCCTGGGGCCAGGGCACCCGCAATACGCCGCGCGACGCCTACCGCTTCGCCCGCGGTGAACCGGTCGGGATCCAACCCTACGACGAGGCCGGCCGCCCGCTGCGAACCGTGCAGCTGCGCCGCCCGCTGGACTTCGCCATGGTGAGCGACCACGCGGAGCTCCTGGGCGAGGCGCGCATCTGCTCGACACCCGGCCTGGCCGGTCACGGCTCCCTGGTGTGCCGCATCGCGCGACGCTGGCCGATGTTGGGCTACGGCATCGTGAACAGCCAGATGCTCGATGCGGCCGACCCGGTCCGATACGGATTCTGCGGCCGCGACGGCGAACGCTGCCGTGAGATCGCACGCATCCCCTGGCGCGAGATCCAGGACGCCGCGGAGGCCGCCTACGACCGCAGCAGCGCCTGCCGCTTCACCAGCTTCGTGGGCTTCGAGTGGAGCGGGAACCCGGACAGCGAGATGATCCACCGGAACGTGGTGTTCCGGAACGAAGTCGCTCCACAGACGCTGTCCAACTACATCGACGACCGGACCGGCGCGAACCTGTGGCGCTGGATGGAGGAGGCGTGCCTCGACCGGCCAGATCGCTGCGACGTCCTGGCCATCCCCCACAACTCCAACCTCTCCAACGGGCGGCTCTACCCGCTGGAGGACCCGGACGGGGGGCCGCTCTCCGCCGAGACGGCCCGGCGCCGTGCACAGCTGGAGGTGCTGCTGGAGGTGACGCAGCACAAGGGCGACTCCGAGTGCCGCGCCTTCGCCAACGACGAGCTGTGCAACTTCGAAACCCTGGGATTTGCGCGCATGCGCGAGTCGGCCACGCCCTGGCAGAAGACCCCGCCGCCGCCCTTGTCCTACGCCCGCGAGATCCTGGCCGAGGGCCTGGTGCAGCAGGCCCGCCTGGGCGAGAACCCTTTCCGCCTGGGCCTGGTGGGCGCCACCGACACGCACCTGGGCACGCCCGGGCTGGCGGACGAGGACCGTTTCGTGGGGCACGCGGCGGGCGTGGCCAGCGCGCGCCTGCGCATCCCCGCGCTGCCCGACGACGTGCGCTTCAACCCGGGTGGCCTGCAGGCGGTGTGGGCCGAGGAGAACTCGCGCGACGCGCTCTTCGCCGCCATGCGCCGGCGCGAGACCTACGGCACCAGCGGTCCGCGCATGCGGGTGCGCCTGTTCGGCGGCTGGGACCTGCCGGACGACCTGTGTGAGCGGCCTGACTTTGCGGCCCTGGGCTACGCCCGGGGCGTGCCCATGGGCGGCGACCTCAGCGACGCGCCGGGCCGCGAAGCCGGGCGGGCACCGGCCCTGGCCATCCAGGCGCTGCAGGACCCGGGCAGCCGGGACGCACGGGGGACTCCGTTGCAGCGCATCCAGATCGTAAAGATCTGGGAGGCGGGAGGTCGATCACACGAGCAGGTCTTCGAGGCGGCCGGCAGTCCCGACAACGGCGCCGACGTGGACCTGGCGTCTTGCACGCCGACCGGCCCGGGGTTCGCTCAGCTCTGCGGTGTGTGGCGCGACCCGGACTTCGACCCGGAGCGCGGAGCGCTCTACTACGCCCGGGTCGTGGAGAATCCCAGCTGCCGCTGGAGCACCTGGGTATGCAATGCCCGCGGCGTGGACTGCTCCGACCCCGCCACGTTCGACGACGAGCTGGAGCCGTGCTGCGATCCGGAGGTGCCGAAGACGATCCAGGAGCGCGCCTGGACCTCACCCATCTGGTACACGCCGCCCTGGGCCGGCGCCGCGCTCAGCGCGACGCCTTGAGCTGCGCCACCACGTCGGCCCAGAGCTCCGGGTCCGGCGCCCGGTTGTGGGTCAGGCTGACGCCGTCGGCGATGCCGCCGAGGCGGCGTTCCAGCGCCGGAGCGATTTCGGCGCGCGTGCCGACCACCGCGATCTCGCCCAGCACCGCGTCGTCGACGAGGTCGGTCATGTCGTCCCAGCGCCCGGCCTTCGAGAGCCGGTTCAGCTCCCCGTGCAGGTCGCCCCAGCCGTGGCAGTCCAGGGTGGGCCGGTAGGCGGGCGTCGAGCCGTAGAAGGCCAGCTGCTTGCGGGCGGCCCGCTTCACCCGCTCGAAGTCCTCCTCGGTGTCGGCGGTGACCACCAGCGTGGCGCACACCACCTCGAAGCCGTCGCGCCCCCGGCCCGACTTCGCCAGCCCGCGCTCCAGCGCGGGCAGCGTGTTCTCCAACAGCGACTTCCGGGTGTTGAAGGGATGGGCGAAGAAGCCGTCGGCCACCTCGCCGGCGACTTCGGTCAGGGTTCGGCCCCGGGTCGAACGCAGGGATCATCAGGGTGTGACGGTAGAACTCGCCGCGGAAGTCCAGCTCCGCGTTGCCCTCCCAGCGTGCGAAGATCGCCTTCACCGCCAGCGCGATCTCGCGCATGCGCGCGGCCGGTCGCGACCAGGGCATGCTGAAGCGGCGCTCGATGTGGGGCTTCACCTGGGAGCCCAGGCCCAGCACGAAGCGCCCCCCGGAGAGCGCCTGCAGCCCGTAGGCCAAGTTGGCCAGGTTCATGGGGTTGCGGGCGAAGGCGATGGCGATGGCCGTGCCCAGGCGCAGGTGCGTGGTGTGCTCGGCCGCCGTGGCGAGCGGCAGGAAGGGATCGTGCTTGGCCTCGAAGGTGAAGGCGCCGTCGTAGCCGATCTCTTCCAGGCGCGGGAAGCCGGTGCGGACCTCGCGCGGATCCTCGAGGGGCGCGGTCGTGTAGACGAGCATGCGCGCTTCAGCCGCCGGCGGCCGCCGGTTCGGTATCGCGGCAGACGGGCATGGCGTCCACCCTCTCGCGCTTCAGCTCCAACGCGCGTTCGGAAATGCTGCGCAGCGTGACGCAGCGGGTGGCGTCGTCGGGGAAGTCCGCATCCTGCAGCACCGCATCCACCAGACCCTGTACGGTGACGCGCTCGTCGCTCATGCGGATTCCTCCGCCGGCCTGGCTGTCCAGCACGAGGAAGGTGTTGTCACCCGTGCCCCAGGCCTGCCAGCGCGGCAGCTTCCAGTCGCGCCCGTGGCCCGGGTCGCCGTTGTGGGCGAGCTGCGCCCAGTAGGACATCATCGCCTGGGCCAGCTGCGTGCGGTCCGGCTCCGACGTCTCGTCGAAGATGCGGCTGCCCACGCGCCCCAGCTCGAAGCGGCCGAAGACGAAGGGGATCTCGATGGCGTGGGCCGCACCCAGCAGCGTGGGAAGGTCCAGCCACAAGGGCGACGCCAGCTCGTCCCAGTCGAACCGGTAGGCGAATACGCTGGGGCCCTGCACGCGGCGCATGGACTCCGCCGGTCCGTCCACGCCCAGGGCCTTCCGGGTGTTGCTTCCGTAGCGGGCGTCGCGCTCGTAGGCGATGGCGTCCCGGCGCCAGAGCGGCACGCCCATGACGGTGCGCACGTACTCCGGGTTGAAGGACATGAAGAGCTTCGACTCGTCGCGGTTGGTCCCCACGATGACCGGAACCTGGTTGTAGCGGCCCTCGGCCAGCGCGTTGCGCAGGGGATCCTCCGGCAGGACGAAGCCGTCGCGGAAGACCTGCGGCTGGCCCAGCATGCCGGTTCCGCCGTAGACGTCGTACAGCCGCAGCAGCTCGCCGGGCGGGATGGCACGCAGGTACTGCTCGACCTGGTCGGGGGAGAACGCGTCCAGCTTCATGCGCGCCGCCGAACGCGGCTCCTCCTCGCCGGCACCGGACACGGACAGGGCCAGGTGCTTGAGCAGGATCTCGTTCGAGCTGGCCGCGTGGCCCGGCTCGGGATCGTCGGCAAAGTTCTCGGCCTCGGCAGGCGAGTGGCTGCGCAGTCCGCCACTCTGCACGACAGCCCGGTGGAAGAGGCCTCGGGCCAGGGGCGAGAGCAGCAGCGTGTAGACGTTTCGGCCGCCGGCCGACTCGCCGAAGATGGTGACGCGCCGCGGATCGCCGCCGAAGGCCGCGATGTTCTCGCGCACCCAGTCCAGGGCCTGGATCAGGTCCAGGGTGCCGAAGTTGCCGGAGCGATCCTCGGCGCTGGTGCCTTCCCCGCGCAGGGACGCGTGGCGGAACCAGCCGAGCGGCCCCAGCCGGTACTGCACCGTAACCACCAGCAGGTCGTGGCTAGCAGCCAGGTTACCGGCGTCGTAGGGCAGCGCGTCGCCGACGGAGTTGCCGCCGCCGTGGATCCAGACCATGACCGGCTTGCGCTCCTGGCCCGAGGGGACCCGCTCCGGAGCCCAGGGCGGGGCGAACACGTTGAGGGTGAGGCAGTCCTCGCGTCCTGTGGGCGCGCCGCGCTCGGCACCGTCCCAGCCCCCCGCGGCGTTGGCGATCTGCGGACAGGCGGAGCCGAACACCAGGGCCTCCCGAACACCCTCCCAGGCCGGGGCCGGCCGCGGAGCCCGCCAGCGCAGGGGGCCCACGGGCGGCTCCGCGAAGGGGATCCCGCGCCAGTTGTGGGCCCCGAACTCGCCCGCAAAGCCCACGACCTGGCCCTGGGGCAGGCTGCGAGCGGTCTGCGGGTCGGCTGTGCCGGCGGTCGGGGGTGTCGGCGGCGAGCAGCCGGCCAGGGCCACCAGGGCGGCGGCCAGGGGAGCGAGCAGACGGCGGGGGGAGAGCGGTTCCATGGAGCCTCCGGGCTGGAGCGGGCAAGGTAGCCGGATGGCCGTGATCGGGGTCACCCCGGCCCCCGGATTCCCCTTCCGTTGGGTGGTTTTGGGCTCAATCCTTGCGCGGGGAGCGCCGATGAGTCGAGGGTCCCCTTCCACGGAGAGCCCCATGCTCGACGCCATCGCCGGACTCTTCTCCAACGATCTGGCCATCGACCTCGGCACGGCCAACACGCTGGTCTACGCCAAGGGCAAGGGCATGATCTG
>JAFDET010000219.1 GCA_019310195.1 Deltaproteobacteria bacterium | reverse complement strand
TGTAAATAGAGGACCTATTTGGTGCGAATTAAGAAAACACCAATAAGTTCAATGAGTTGAAGTCGCGTCGGCTCGCCTAGAGGCCTGGGATGTCGAAGGCCAGGCGCAGCCCGCCGCCGGCCGAGATCGGCAAGCCCGTACGCGGCGGCGTACTGGGTGACATCCCGGCGGCGGAGTTCGCGGGCTCCGCCAAGTGGCAGGTCCGGCTCATCACCGAGCACCGCAACGGCCGCAGCCGCGAGGCCCGCTTCGAGCTGGACCTGGACCAAGAAAGGGACGGTAGGAACTGAGGGGACAGTCCCGTAGGTTCCGGCCACTGGCCGGAACCTACGGGACTGTCCCCTCAGTTCCTACCGTCCCCTTTTCTTGGTCCGTCGGCTTCGAGCTTCTCGATGGCGGCGTCCAGCTTGCGCTCCAGGCGTTCCATGTACTCCGACATGGCCTTGTGGGTCACGGCGAAGGAGCAGGCCTCCTTGAAGGCCTGGGGCCGCCGAAGCAGCGTTTCCAGCATCAGGCGCAGCGTGAAGCGCGCCCGGGCCGGACCGGCGCGGAAGACGGTCTGTCGCAGAACCCGCCACAGCAGCACCAGGTCCTTGGCCGTGATGTGGCCGCGGTTGGCCTGGGAGCCCCGGTGCATCAGGAACTCCAGGGTGCGTTTGCGGTAGTTGTCGAAGTCGTAGAGCTCGCGGATCAGCCAGCGGTAGCCGCGGTACAGGTCCAGGCGGCTCATGCCCTTGGGCACGATGTTCGAGAACACAAACTGGTCGCCGGTGCTCTCCGCCAGCAGGCGGCCCTCCTGCTCCACCCGTTCGTGAAGCGGCGTCTTGGGCATGGCCTGCAGCATGCCGGTCATGGAGACGGGGATGCGCGCTTCCTGGATGAAGCGAAGCTGCTCCTCGAAGATGGCCACGTCGTCGTGGTCGAAGCCCACGATCATGCCCGCCTGCACCTGGAGTCCGTAGGACTGGACCTTGCGCACGGCGCCGAGCATGTCGCCGCGCATGTTCTGCTCTTTGCGGCTCTCCTTCAGGGATTCGGGCCTCGGGCTCTCGATGCCGATGAAGAGGGTGGTGAAGTTGGCGTCGTGCAGGAGCTGCAGCAGCTCTTCGTCCTGGGCGACGTTGAGCGAGACCTCGGTCTGGAAGCTGATGGGGTAGTCGTGATCGCGGTTCCACGCGGCCATCTCGCGCAGCAACTTCTTTGCGACGTTCCGGTTGCCGATGAAGTTGTCGTCCACCAGGAAGACCTGGCGTCCGCCCAGGCGGTGGACCTCGGCCACCTCGCGCATCACCTGGTCCACGTCCTTGACCCGTGGGCGGCGTCCGTAGACCACGATGATGTCGCAGAACTCGCAGCGGTACGGGCAGCCGCGCGCGAACTGGATGGTGGCGGCGTGGTAGCGATCCAGCTTGAGCAGATCGAAGCGCGGCATGGGCGAGATGCTCATGTCGGGCTTCTCGTCGGGCCGGTACTCGGGCTTCCAGGAGCCGGCTTCGAAGTCGCGCAGGAAGACGGGCCAGGTCTCCTCGGCCTCGTCCACGAAGAGCACGTCGCAGCGGCCGCGAAGCTCCTCGGGGCACAGCGAGGCGTAGGGGCCTCCGACCACGACGAAGCGCCCCCGGGAGCGGAACTCCTGGATGATGTGGAGCATGCGCTCCTGGTGCACGATGTACCCGGTCACGCCCACGATGTCGGCTTCGGCGTCGAAGTCGATCTCCTCGACGTTCTCGTCCACCAGCACGATCTCGTGCTCGCCGGGCGTCATCCCCGCCACCGTGGGCATGGAGAGATTGGGGAAGACGCACTGCTTCCCGATCACGGGAAGGATCGAGTCGTAGGTCCAGAAGCTCTCGGGATTGCGGGGGGTGACCAGGAGGATCCGCATGGGGACCCAGTATGGCCCACTCCTGCCCCATCCCATGTGAAAGTCCTGCGAAAAAACGCCCCAGTTGTAGCGCGCTGCGTCAATCCAGATCGGTAAAGCGCGCCAGAGGGGTGAGTACACCGCGGTTGCCGCGGCACCAGCTTAGGGGCGGTTCCTGCATGCGCCCGGGCGCGCAGATGCGTGATGCGCCGAGCCCGGCACAGGCGAGCGACAGCTCCCGAGTTGCCGGTCCGAAGCCCTCCAACGCCGCGCCGGCCAGGAACGGACCCAGCGGCCGCAGGGCGTCGATCAGCGAGGCGATGTCGGGAACCGGGTGTACGCGCACGAAGCGGTGCAACGGGGCGGGACGCCAGTGCGTGTCGGCCTCCCGCACCACCGTGAAGCGGCCGGCTGTGTCCGCCCATACCCGAGCGCCGCGCATGCGCGCCTGGTCCGCTTCACTCACCGCCGCGTTGGCAGCCTCGGGTGGAACGCGACCCCGCGGGCAGTGCGCCTCGGCCTCGGCCAGCGCATCCGCCAGCGCCTCGGCGAGTTCGGCGCCGCCCACGGCGTAGACCGCTATCGGGGACAGGCAGCCAAGCTGGTCCCAGAGCGCCACGTCGCGCGCGATGCGCTCGGCTACGTCGGGCTCCGCCTGCAGGCCGACGGCGGCGATCGAGAGCTTGTGGCCGTGCGTCACCACGCGTCGGGGCGGCGCTACGCGCGCCGTCACCGCGGTTACGGTTGCGTCGCTTCCGGTGACCAGCACGCAGTCGGCCTCCAGCAGGGCCGCTACGCAGTCGGCGTCGTCGCTCGGGAACGCGACGATCTCGACGGCGGCTCCCAGCTCCGGGTCCGCGTCCGCCAGGTCGCGTCGGAAACGCCCCGCCGTGATCGGATCGTGTTGCGAGGGCTTGGCCACCACCGGCGAGCGCAGCACCAACGGCGCCAGCAGGTCCAGCAGCGTGGGCATGGGCAGTGCGCCGGCCAGGATGGTCGCGGTGGTGGCGAAGCCGCCGACCGCACGCGGCCCCCGGCCCCGAAATGCATCCCGGCCCAGCTCGCGCTCGACCAGGTCGCGCAAGGCGTCGCCGTTCCAGGCCCCGAGCGCCCGGGTCAGGCCCTCTCGCACGGTCTCCGGCGAAAAGCCCGTAGCCTCGGGAAGCTCGTCCGCAAACGCCGTGCGGATCGCCGAGCTCGGGTCGGCCAGCCGGTCCACGGCCGCGGCCAGGAGGTCCAGCACCTGCTCTGCGGGGCGCGCGCGCAGCGCCTCTCCCGCTGTGCGCGCCCGGGCCAGCGCCTCGCTCACGTCGCGGGCGGTCATCCCCGCGTCCCCTCCAGCATCTCGTCGGCGGCGATGGAGCAGCCGCGCGCCTCGGCTCCGGGCTCTCGGCCCAACACGTCGAAGCCGTCACCCAGGCGGCGGCCGCGGTCGGCCGTGCGCACCGCGATCACGCTGCCGGTGTTGGCCAGGTCCGTCACCACCAGGACGCCCGCCTCGCCGTCGTTCACCTCGCGGTCGTCGACGGGGTCGAGCACGCGCGCCCGCGCCCAGGGTGGTCCCAGCTTGCGGCGCGGCTCCTCCGGTCGGGCCAGCGAGGAGTCGTAGAACTGGCTGCCCAGCTCGGTCATGCCGTACTGGTTGACGATGCGCGACGCGGGTACGCCCAATGCGCCGCCGAGCGCAACGTGCAGCTCCGCCTGCGGGACTTCGCGGCTGCGACCCTTGAAGCCGCCGGTCTCCATGATGCGGCTGCCTTCGGGCAGCGCGAGCCTGCGGTCCTGTGCGGCGAGGGCGTCCAGCAGGTGCACCAGGGCGAAGGCGGTTCCGCACAGGCAGACGGGTTCCGAGGCCGATGCCAGCGTGGTGAGGGCGCGTTCGAGATCCAGGCCGACCACGCTCTCCGGCGCCCCCAGCTCCCGGACCACCACGTCGAACATCCAGGAGAGCGAGGAGTCCGCCGCTTCGGTTCGCGAGGGCGCCAGCACCACGAACGGGATTCGCTCGCGGTTGCCCAGCTCCGGGAGCAGCATGCGCCGGAAGGTCGGCAGGAGCGACGCTTCGTAGAGCTCCAGGGTGTCCAGGTGCAGCTCCCCGCGCGCGGCGGTGGCCGTTCCGCTGGTTCGGAACGTGTGCAGCGTGCGGTCCGATGCGAACGCGCGCAGCGGCATCTCCTTGAACGCGCCGGTGGGGACGGCGGGGATCTCGCGCCAGGAGGTCACGCGCTCCGGCGTGCGCCCCCGGCTCCGGCAGAGGCGCCGGAAGGGCTCGCAGCGCTCGAACTGGTGGGTGAAGAGCGCGCGGGCCAGGCTGTCGAAGCGTTCCTCGTCGGGCTCGAAGCCGGGCTCGCGCATCCACGCCAGGACGCGCGCGTCCAGGTCCGCGCGCTCCGGGTCTGCGCTCACGGGATGCACTCCGCCACGACGTCCAGCGCGGCCAGCAGTGCGTCGCGTTCGATGCCGAGGGGCGGCGTCAGCGAGATCACCTGGCCGGCGTCGCCCGACGGGATGACGATGACGCCGCGGCGCAGCGCCTCGGCGCAGGCGGCGGCGGTGTCGGAGGGCTCGTGCAGCTCGACGCCCAGGAGAAGGCCGAGCCCGCGCACATCGGTCACGCCGGCGCGCCCGCCCAGTCGCTCGCGCAGGTGCGCGAGGGCGACTCCGCCGAGCTCCTCGGCATGCTCCACGAGCTTCTCCTCGCGGAGCACGGCGATGGATGCGAGGGCTGCGGCACAGCCGGGCGGGTGGCCCAGGAAGGTCCACGTGTGCAGGGCCTCGCCGCCCGAGGGAGGCCAGGCGTCCATGATCTCCGCGCGTCCCATGCAGGCCGAGAGCGGCATGCCCGACGTCAGCCCCTTGCCCACGCACAGGAGATCCGGAACCACGTCTTCGTGCTCGCAGGCGAACCAGCGGCCCGTGCGACCGAAGCCCGTGTAGACCTCGTCGCAGATCAGCAGCCAGCCTTCGCGGTCGCAGCGCTCGCGCAGGGCCGAGAGGAAGCCCGGCGTTGGAATCCGCTCGCCGCCGCGCCCCTGCACCGGCTCCACCAGCACCGCGCCCACCGGCTGCGGGCACGCGCGCGCGGCGCGCTTCACGTCGTCCACGTCTCCGAAGCGCGCGAAGTTCGTGGTGCCCGCCAGGCGCGCTGCGAACGGGTCGCGGAAGTGGGGGCGCCAGGTTGCGTCCAGGGCTCCGTAGGTCAGGCCGTGGTAGGCGCCCTCGAACGCCACCACGCCGGCGCGGCCGCTGGCGAGCTGCGCCGTCTTGAGCGCCGTCTCCACGGCGTCCGAGCCCGACGATCCCAGCACCGCGCGGGAGGGAGCGCCGCCCGGGAAGAGTCCGGCCAGGACCTCCAGCAGCTCCACCTTCACCGCGGGAGGATGCACGTCACCCATGGCGTGCATCAGGGTTTCCGCCTGCTCCCGCACGGCGGCCACCACGCGGGGATGAGCGTGCCCGGCCGCCGCCACGCCGAAGCCCGCGGCCAGATCGACGTAGCGGTTGTCGTCCACGTCCCAGACGTTCGCGCCCGCGGCGCGGGCCCAGAAGAGGGGCGGCGTGGGTTCGGTGCAGGTGACGTTGCGGCTCTCGACGCGGGTCAGGCGTTCGGCGAGCGCGACCGAGCCGGGACCGGGTACGGGCGTCCGGATGTCGGGAGGAAGCGTAGGGGG
>JAFDET010000218.1 GCA_019310195.1 Deltaproteobacteria bacterium | reverse complement strand
GGCCGTGAACTCGCTCACGCCGCCCAGCGGTGCGGCGACCAGCGCGACGAGCCAGTAGGAGAGCAGCGGCTTGTCGCCGTAGAAGTAGTCGCCGTAGAGCCGCGGCTCGAGCCAGTCGCCCGAGGCCAGCATGTTGCGGCTGATGAAGGCCCAGCGAGTCTCCGAGCCCCAGAAGGTGTGGTCGAGGCCCAGGAAGAACGGCAGGCAGGCCAGCAGCAGCAGGCCCGCCGGGACGAGGGCCATGCGCTCGCCGGGGAGCACGTGACTCGCCGAACGCGGCGCGGCGTGGCTCTGGGTCCGAGTCGGCACCACGCGGGAGGCTAGCCTGCCTTTCTCACCCGGCCGCCACGCGCGCCGGCAGAGGACGGGGGCGCCCCGCCATCAGAACGGCGGGGCCCTCGGCCGTGTCCTCAACCGCCGCCAGCAGCTCGGCCTGGGCGGCCTGGAAGAAGCGCGCCGGCAGTCCATCGGGAACCAGCCCCCGCTTCACCGTGCAGAGCCACGCGCCGTCGTGGGACGACGGGCGCAGGCTGGCCACCTCCAGCGGCTCCTCCGAACGGTCGGAGAGCCGCACGCGGCCGCCGGCGGCATCGAAGCCCGTGACGAAGAAGCCCGCCTCCTCCAGCTCGATCTGCCCGCGGAAGCGCCCCAGCTGGACGACGTACACACCCTCTTCGGGCAGGTAGCGCACGCCGCGGTCGAACGCGGTGCGCAGCTTGCGGTTGAGGATGGGCGCACCCTCGTGGGTCCAACGGCCGTCGCGATGCAGGACCAGGCCGAAGGGCGCCAGCCTGGGAGGGCCGGGCACGACCTCAGGACTCGGGAAGCGGCTCCGGCTCGAGCGAGCCGTCGGCAAGCACCCGGAAGGCGCCCAGGAAGTCGTAGCGGTTCCAGAGCACCACGCGCTCGACGGCGTCGCCGTGCTGCTGGCGGTAGATCCACTTCTCGTTCCACGTGAGCCCGTGCTCTTCCTGGGTGCGCGGATCGTTGACGCTGCCCTGCTGATCGGTGGGCGCGCCCAGGCGCTTCCAGACCGAGCCGCGGTCGGGCTTCGCCTGGCTCATCGATCGCACTCGCCGCCGATCATGTTGACGAAGTCGAAGGTCGGGATGATGTCGGCCAGCATGCCGCCCTTCACCATGATCGGAAGCGGCGCCAGGTTGATGAGGCTGGGCGGCCGGCAGCGCACCTTCACGGGCTGGGCGGAGCCGTCGGACACCAGGTAGAAGCCGAGCTCGCCGTTGGCCGACTCGACGGCGGCGTAGGCCTCGCCGGCGGGGACCAGAGGTCCCTCGGTCACGGCCTTGAACTGCTGGATCAGCTCTTCCATGTGGTTGAAGACGCGCCCCTTGGCCGGCCAGCGAACCCGGGGGTCCAGCACGTTGACGGGACCGGGGCCGAGCTTCTCGAGCCGATCCAGGCACTGCTCCACGATCCGCAGGCTCTGGTGCATCTCCTCGACGCACACCAGGTAGCGGTCGTAGTTGTCGCCGACCTCGCCGATGGGGATGTCGAAGTCGATCTCGTCGTAGACCAGGTAGGGCTCGGCCTTGCGCAGGTCGTGGGGAACTCCGGCAGCCCGCAACAACGGCCCGGTGACGCTGTAGGAGATCAGATCCTCCTTGGAGATCATGCCGGTGCCGCGCATGCGGTCGATGAAGATGCGGTTGCCGGTGATGACCTCGTGGAAGTCCGCGAGCAGCGCGCGGATCTTGCCGATGGAGTCGCGGCACTGGGCGTCGAAGCCCGCGGGCAGGTCGTGCTTGACGCCGCCGATGCGCACGTAGTTGCTGGTGACCCGCGCCCCGCACAGGGCCTCCTGAAGATCCCAGGTCAACTCGCGAGCCTCGATGCCGTAGAGGAAGGGCGTCATGGCGGCCAGCTCGAGGCAGGCGGCGCCGCAGCGGGTCAGGTGGTCTCCCAGCCGCGCCAGCTCGGCCGCCAGCACCCGCTGCCACTGGCAGCGCTCCGGCGTCTCCAAGTCCAACAATTTTTCGACGCCCAGGCAGAAGCCCAGGTTGGCCAGGATCGCGGAGTTGTAGTTGAGGCGATCCGTGTAGGGCAGGCACTGGTACCAGGACCCGCTCTCGCACTCCTTCTCGAAGCCACGGTGCAGGTACCCCACCTGCACGTCCAGGTCGATCACGGTCTCGCCGTCCAGCTCGATCAGGAACTTGACCGTCCCGTGGGTGGCCGGGTGGGACGGACCCATGTTGAGGATCTGGTGCTCGGTGTGGAGATCGCGCTCGAAGTCGTCCTCGACGGTCTCCTTCGCACGCTCGGTCAGCCAGCGGGGGGCTTCGGCCATGATCTAGTTCTCGGGTCCCGCGAGCGGCTGGCGCCGCTCCTTGGCGTAGTCCTTGCGCAGCGGGTGCCCTTCGAACTCCTCGTAGAGCAGCAGCCGGCGCGGGTCGGGATGGCCGCGGAAGCGGATTCCGTAGAGGTCCCAGACCTCGCGCTCCAGCCAGTTGGCCGTGGGCCACACCTCCACCAGGGTGTCGATCTCGCAATCGTCCTCGGGCACGCGCGCCTTGATTCGCAGCCGGTGGTTCTTGTCCAGGGAGTAGAGGTGGTAGACGACCTCGAAGCGCGGCTCCTCGCCCAGGGTGAGAAGGTCCACGGCGCACAGGTCGGCCAGCATCTCGAAGCGGCACTCGGCGTCGTCGCGCAGGAAGCGCATCACGTCCACGACGGCGTCGCGGCGGATCTGCGCGGTGGCGTCGCCGTGATCGGCGTGCGTGGCCTCCACGGCCTCGGCGTGGCGCTCCAGCAGCCGCCGCAGCGGAACGGAGCCGAAGTCTTCCATCAGTCCGAGTCCTCGGGCGGCTGGTCCTGGCGGTCGTACTCGGCGCGCAGGAACTCGAGCCGCCGCTTGAGCAGGTTCTCGGGAACCAGGAGCTGCTCCTTGTGGTGGATCAGCGAGCCGCGCTGGTAGGTGCAGATCTCCGTCTCCCGGCTCATCACGATGGCCTCCTCCGGACAGGCCTCCTCGCACAGGCCGCAGAACATGCAGCGCGACATGTCGATGTCGAAGATCTCGGGGTAGCGCTCGATCCCGCGATCCGGGAGCTCACCGGGGACGATGCCGATGCAGTCCGTGGGGCAGGCGAACTCGCACAGCCCGCAGGCCACGCACTTGGGGTTGCCGTTCTCCAGCTGGACCAGGACGGGCATCCCGCGGAAGGCGTCGGCGTAGTCGACGCGCTCCTCCGGGTACTGCACCACGAAGGTGGTGGGGTTCCCGGTCATGAAGCCCTTCATGTTGCGGAAGAAGTGGCCCGTGGTGACCGCCAGGCCCTTGATGATCATGGGGATGTAGAGGCGCTGGAGGATCCCCAGGTTCTCTTCCCGCTTTACCTTGATCACCCGGCCCGGCATCGGCGCGGAGTATAGGGCAGCACCCCCGGCGGGCCAGCGGATCAGGCGTCCGAAACGGGCTCGGCGGCTCGCTTCAGCGCCGCTCGGGCGCGCTGGAAGCGCTCTTCGATCAGCGGCTCGAAGACGGCGTCGGTGAAGATGTAGGGCGCGCCCTCGCGAATGCCGCGAATCGCGTGGCGGGCCACGTCCTCGGGGACGCCTCCCTGGGCCATACCCGCTTCGACGAACTCCATCCCGGCCGGCGCGGTGCCCAGGGCGGCCGGCCGGTTCCGCGCGGCGTCCGTGAGCGCGGTGCGGATGAACGAGGGGCACAGCACCGACACACCCACTCCGTGCGGCTCCAGCTCCATGGCCAGGGCCTCGCTGTAGCCCACCACGGCGTACTTGGTGGTGCTGTACATGCCCAGGGTTCCGCCGGAGAGCCAGCCTCCCACGGATGCGGTGTTCAGGATGTGGGCGGGCTCGCCCTGCTCCACCAGGCGCGGGCCGAAGACGCTGCAACCCAGACGCACGCCGTGGAAGTTCACGTTGAGGAGCCACTCCCAGTCGGCGTCCTTCATCTCCAGCAGCGGTCCGCCCTGACACACGCCCGCGTTGTTGCAGACCAGGTGGGCGCCGCCGAGCTCGCGAAAGACCCGATCCGCCAGGGCCTCCACATCGCGGCGCTGGGACACGTCGGTGGGGATCGCGACGACCTGGGCTCCTGCGCCGCGCAGCGTCTCGGCGAAGGCGGCCAGGGCCGGCTCCTCCACATCCGCCAACGCCAGGCGCATGCCCTCGCCGGCCAGCGCTCGGGCCAGCGCGGCGCCGATCCCGCTGGCGGCACCGGTCACCACCGCCACGCGGTCCTTCAGCTCCTTCATGAGACTTCGACCTCACCCGCCGCCAGCGGCCGGAACGCGCCGAGTCTCGCATTCGCCTCGTGGAGTGTCGAGGCGGCGACGAGCCGCTCCAGATGGACGCGCGCTAGGGGCGCACGCGCCACAGCCGGACCGAGCCGGCGCGCTCGGGCGCGCCGTAGCGCTGCTCCAGGTAGGCGGCGAACTCGTGGTCGCGCTTGCTGTCCCCGACCAGCACCGTGTCGATCGCGTACTTGTCGATGATGGGCTCCGCCGCGGCCGGATCCCCGGCGTCGCGGATCGCCCAGTGGAGCCCCCAGATGGACCGCTCCAGGTACACCGAGTCGTGAAGTCCGGCGACCGCCGCGACCCGGTCGTCGGGAGCCAGGCGCGCGCGCAGTGCGCGGGCCTTCTCCAGACGCCGCTGGTGTCCCTCCTGGAGGCGGTCCCAGCCGCGACGCGGCTCGAAGTCCACGGCCGCCAGAGCGAGGAGCGCGATCGCCGCGACGGCTCCGGCGGCTCGCGCGCCGACGGCCCGAGCGGCCCCCGTCCGCAGCAGATCGCCCAGCGCCGCCAACCCGATCGCGTAGATCGGCAGGGCCAGGCGCGGGTGGTAGCCGAAGTAGATCAGCACCAGGGCGGCGTAGAGCAGCGCGTACACCTCAGCGGCCTCCCGGCGCCGCAGCGCCACGACCAGGACGGCTCCCAGCAACAGCGCGGCGCTGGCCAGCTCCCCGGGCGCGAGCGGCGCCTCGCGGTCGATGCCGTAGGGCCAGAGGCGCGTTCCCAGGCTGCGGACCAGCTGGCGGCTGCGGCGATCGGCGCGGCCCAGGATGTCGCCCGGCGAGAGCCGGGGCGAAGCCGGGTCGCGCGGGTTCTCGTGCCACATGGCCGCGTCGTAGGAGTAGTTGCGCGTCTGGTCCGCCGGAGGCTCGGGCGCGACCAGCCGGTTGCGCAGGCTCCAGGGCGCCAGCAGCGCCAGCACCAGCGCCACCAGCGCGGCCTGGCGCACGGCGAAGGCGCGCCACGCGGGGCGATCGACGCCGGATCCCGCGGCGGCCCAGACACGGACCAGCAATACGGCGGGGAGCAGGATCACCAGAGCCGAGCGCAGGTGCGCGCCCAGTCCGATGCACAGTGCGAGCACCGCGTCGCGGCGCCAGGAGGGTCGCGCGTCGGCCCAGCGCGCGGTCACCAGGCCCAGCAGCAGCACCGTCAAGCCGGGCACGTCGGAGATCACCTGGCTGGAGAGCCGGCGAAAGCCCGGGTTGAACCACACGGCCAGGGCCAGGGCCAATCCCGCAAGCCAGCCCAGGCGCGGGCGTAC
>JAFDET010000420.1 GCA_019310195.1 Deltaproteobacteria bacterium | reverse complement strand
AGGCGGCGCCGGACGGCCGGGGCCGGGATCATCGGCTCCGCGGAGACTCCAGAACGTCCTCCAGGCTCTCGAGCTTTGTCGACCGGGATTGCCCGTAGAACTCGATCCACCGGGAAGCCTTCCGCAAGGACACCGTGCGGAGCTGGATGAGCTGGGAACGACCGTCGCGCATCCGGCGGACCAGACCCGCCTGCTCGAGGACTCCGCCTAGCTGCGAAGCCAGACGGTGAACGCGACGGCGCCTGCGGCGATCATCGCCCAGCCGGCCAGGCGGCCGCCGCGATCACCCAGGGGAAGCGCCTTCTCGAGCAGGACGAACAGCGCAATGGCTGCCACCCAGAGCAGGTTCATGACGCCGCCCACGAAGAGCAGGGCCATCAGGATCCAGCAGCAGCCCAGGCACCAGGCGCCGTGGACGATGCCCATGCGGAAGGCGCCGGCCAGCCCCGGGCGCCAGTGCTCGGATAGGAAGTGCGCGGGCGAGCGGCAATGGCGCAGGCAGGCGTCCTTGGCCGGCGTCAGCTGGTAGATCCCGGCGGCCCCCAGCAGGACGGCGCCGAGACCGGGGCTCGTCGCCACCATGTTCGGGGAGAGCAGCGCCGCGCGCTCCAGGGCCCACTGGGCCGCCGTGGCGCCAACGCTGAAGAGGCACCACATGGCGACATAGCCGGCCACGAAGAGGAAGGTCGGTGCAACGGGCGTCCCCTGCCGGCGCGCCTTTTGCGCCACGGCGGCGTAGACCAGCGCCATGGGTGTTGCGCTGGGAACCATCATGCCCACCATCATGACCGCCCACATGAGCAGCATCATCGCGAAGTCGCGGGCCGTCCACGGGTGCAGAGCCATGTCCGGCATGCCCATCGCATCCATCTGGGCCGCCATGCGCACCAGGTAGACCCAGGCGAGGACCGTGACGCCGCTCAGGCCGGCGAGAATCCAGATCCGGTCCCTGCGTGTCAGCGGATGACGCCGTCCTGGTTCATGTGCAGGATGTTGAACTGGGCGTAGCTCGCATCGAGGTCGAGCTCGATGCCGGCGCGCACGCGGCTCCTGCCGGTGCCCATCTCGGCCGTCGTGTACTCGAAGCCCTCGGGCAGGTGGATCGCGGCGCGGAACTCGTCGCCGGAGTTGGGATCGAGGATGGGATTGCCCTCGGACTCGACCAGGTCCGGCACCCAGGTGCGGCCGCGTCGGGCGGCGACGTCGATCTCCAGGTTGATGGGGGCGTAGAGCGGCTCGAGCACCTCGGACATGGTGCTGTTGTAGACGAAGAAGTGAGTGGCGCCCGGCGCGGTGGACTCGCCGTGGAGGATCTTGCACAACGCCTCGCGCTGGGCCTGGTTGGCGCTCTCGTCGATGATCACCTGCTGCCGCCCGTTGCCCTCGGCGATCTCGCCGGGCCACTTGAGGAGCATGACCCAGTCGAGCCCGTCCAGGCGGATGTCATTGAAGTGGCCATCTTCGATGTGGCCCGAGACGATCGCTTCGCAGCGGCCGTGCGTGCTCGGCGCGTTGAACTGGCACGGGCAGCCCCAGGCGCAGTTGCAGTTTCCGAACTCGACACCTCGGAGCTCCCAGCGATCTTCCACAGTCGACCTCCCAGCAGGTCATCGTACAACGGCTGGCGCCTACGGATGCGGCGAATCGCCGACGTTCTCATGCGAGCCGGTCGGATCTGCAACACGCCCCCACGATTGAGGATTTTCAGACCGGCCGTCCGTGGCTGCGTTGCGCTCCCTGCGCCGTAGCTACGGCTATGGCTCAGTCGCGCGCCTTGCCAGCGCGGCGTCTCGACGCCCGGGCCGGCGCACTCCATCTTGGGTCAGGCTCCTAGAGCGCGTCCTGGTCCCCGGGCACCAGGCGCCACTGATCGAGCTGCGTCACGAAGCGGCGCTTCGGGTGGCGGAATACGTTGAGATACAGCTCGGAGCGCGCGGTCATGAAACCGGCTCGCTTCAGCACGGCGGCGTGAGGCCAGGAGGGCGTGGCCTCGAAGTCGAGATGGGGGCAGCCCGCGGCGCGTGCGATCTTCGCCGCGCGGCGCAGCAGCGCGTGGGCGACGTGCGGCGTATCCGGGGGAAAGACGAGCTCCATCAGGACGGCGCGGCTGGGAGCGAAGCGCACTACGGCGTATCCGCAGGGATCGTTCCCCTGGGATGCCGCAAGGCAGGCGTACTCCCGGATCGGATGAGCCACGTAGCGCCAGTTCAGGAAGTCGGCGTCGTGGGGGCTCCAGTATTCGGGCGCCGCCATGCCGGCCCAGGTGATTGCATCGAAGCGCTCGTCGAAGGCCGAGATTTCCTCTACGCGGACGCGACGCCCACCGCTGGAGAGGCTGCGAGCCGAGCCGAGCGAGACATCCAGCGCCGCACCGACAGCGCTGGCCAACGGCTTCGGCAGTCCGTACCGGCTCTGCAAGAGAGTGGACGTGCGAAGCGGCAGCACCCAGCGGGGCAACGGCCCCCAGTCCAGGTGGCCGCGCCCGTACTTGGCGGAGCGGGCCCGCGACTTCTCGTTGGGCCACGCGATGACCAGCGAGCGCTCGCGCCAGGGATCGGCCTCGCGCGCCGGTCGGCGCAGCTCTCCGAGGCCCTGGCGCTGGTAGCGACGGATCGTGGCGTTGTCGGCCACGATTGCGCCTTCGAGCGGCTGGTCTCCGCGGGCCAGCGGCCACGACACGCGGCCGGCCACGTTGACCACCACCTCCGTCGCCTTCTCTACCAGCAGCCAGCAACGCGCCGGTCCCAGTGGGCACTTGCGATACAGCCAGTCGTACATCTCCCGCGGACGCTTGACCTCGAAGGCGTCGTCCACGGCGTCGTACATCCGCTCGAAGTCCGCCAGCTCGGCGCGGCGAACCTCGAAGCGCGGATCGGCGCACTCCGACGCCATGGGCGCGGCGAGCCATTCCTCGAAGCTGTCCCTGGGACGGGACCTCCGAGGCGGGTTAGAGGCCATCCTGATCCCCAGGCACGAGCTGCCAGTGCTCGAGGCCCGGCTTCTCGTTCGCCGTGCGCCGGCCGAACGCGTTCAGGTAGACGTCGGAGGGCGCCGTCAAGAACCCCGCGCGGCGCAGCACGGCCGCGTGGGGCCAGGAGGGCGTGGCCTCGAAGTCGAGCTGGGGGCAGCCGGCCTCGCGCGCAGTCTTCGCGGCCC
>JAFDET010000217.1 GCA_019310195.1 Deltaproteobacteria bacterium | reverse complement strand
TGTTTCCAAAGAGATTCTCAAGGCTCTTGGCGGCGAGCCCTGCGACGTGCTGCTGAGCGACGCCGCCCCCAAGCTGACCGGCGTGAAGGCCACCGATCGGGCCCGGGAGGAGGCGCTGCTGGAGTCCGTCGAGGCGCTGATTCCGCTTCTACTCCGGCCACGTGGCTCACTGATCCTGAAGATCCTCGAAGGGCCCGAGGCTCAGGTCATCGAGCGCCGGATCCGCGGCCGCTTCGAGAAGGCCAAGGCCACTCGGCCCGACTCGAGCCGCAAGGGGACCAGCGAGCGTTACCTGGTGGCGCGAGGCTTCCGGGGCCTCGCGGAGCCCGCCTAGCGGCCGAGGGCGTCGGCCTCTAGATCCGGCCCGGCGACGCCGGTGATCCAGACCCGGGCCATGTCGCCGGGCTGGAGGCCCTGGCCGCGGACCAGGATGCCCCCGTCGATCTCGGGTGCCTGGGAGGCCAGGCGCGCGCTGGCCGTGCGCTCGCCGGCCCGGTCCACAAGCACCACGGCCTCGTCCCCCACCCGGCCGTGAAGCCGGCGGCGCATGATCTCGGCCTGGATCGAGATCAGCTTTGTGTGGCGATCCCGGGCGATTTCCCTGGGAACCTTGTCGGGGTACTCGAAGGCCGCGGTGCCCTCCTCGTCGGAGTACCGGAAGGCGCCCAAGTGGTCGAACCTGGTTTCGCGAACGAATTCGCAAAGCTCTTGGAAGTCCTCCTCGGTCTCGCCGGGGAAGCCCACGATCAGCGTGGTGCGCAGGCTGAGGCCGGGAATCCCAGCCCGCAGCCGCTCCACCAGGCGCCGCTGGTCCGCACCGCTGGTGCCCCGCTTCATGGCGCGCAGGACCGCGTCGCTGGCGTGCTGGAGCGGCACGTCCACGTAGGGCAGCACCCGCTTGGCGCCGGCGATGGCTTCGATCAGCTCGTCGGTCACCGCCGTGGGGTAGACGTAGAGCAGCCGGATCCAGTCCAGGCCTTCGACGGTGTCCAGGCGCCGCAGCAGCTCGGCCAGGCTGGGCCGACCCGGCAGGTCCCAGCCGTAGGCCGTGGAGTCCTGGGCCACCAGGTTGATCTCGCGGACGCCCGCCTCGGCCAGCTGCCGGGCCTCGGCCAGCAGCGATTCCGGGTCCCGGCTCTGGAAGCGCCCGCGGATGCCCGGGATGGCGCAAAAAGAGCATGGCCGGTTGCAGCCCTCGGCGATCTTGACGTAGGCGCTGTGGCGCGGCCCGATGGGGATGCGCGGGTCGCGCTCGTCGTACAGGTGGGTGCGGCCGGCGTCCACGTAGACGCCTCGCGAGCGGCCGGCCAGCGCCGCGTCCAGGATCGGTGCGATCTCCTGGAAGCGCCCGGTTCCGACGAAGGCGTCCACCTCCGGCAGCTCGCGCGCCAGCTCTGCGCCGTAGCGCTGGGGCAGGCAGCCGGTTACCACCAGGCCGCGCAGGCGCCCTTCCCGGCGCAGGTCCGCCACCTCCAGGATCGCCTCGATGGACTCCTCCCGTGCGCTCTCGATGAACGAGCAGGTGTTGACCACCGCCACGTCGGCATCCTCCAGCCGCTCGGCGATGGCGTAGCCCTCCAGCGCCAGGCTCCCCAGCATGACCTCGGTGTCGAGCTGGTTCTTCGGGCAGCCCAGCGAGCGGAAGTGGACGGTGGCCTTGGACCCCATGGGGTCGAGAGGGTACCCGAGCGGGTCGCCGGGCGCGGCCGGGGCTCTCAGCGCTCGAAGACGACCGAGCCGTCGGAGACCACCGCCGTCACGTGGCTGGTGTACTCGAACGGGTCGCCGTCGAAGAGCACCACCTCGCCGGACTTGCCGGGCTCCAGGGACCCGAAGCGGTCTTCGATGCCCAGGGCCTCGGCGGGCCCCAGGGTCACGGCGTGCAGGGCGGCGTCGAAGCCCAGGCCGTTGGCCGCCGCGACGGCCGCCTCGAACAGCACGACCCGGGCGCGCGGCACGTAGCCCTCGTAGCCCGAGCGAATCGCGATGCGCAGGCCGGCGCGCGCCAGTCGTGCCGGGTTCTCGTAGGAGGCGTTCAGGGTCTGGGGCGAGCCCACGCGCTCCATCACCGGGCCCACCAGGATCGGCGTGCCCGCCTCGCGCAGCGCATCGAGCACCAGGTAGCCCTCGGTGGCGCCGGCCAGCGCGAAGCGCAGGTTGAACTCCCGAGCGATGCGGATGGCGGTGACGATGTCGTCGGCTCGGTGGGCCACGAACAGGGCGGGAAGCTCCCCGGCGGCGACCCGGGCCAGCGCCTCCTTGCCCAGGTCGCGCTCCGGTGTCTCGCCCGCCGCCTTGCCGCCGCGGCCCGCGCGCGCGCGTCCGGCCGCGTACTCGCGGCCGTCCAGCAGCGCCGTGCGGATCAGCGCGGCCGTTCCCATGCGCGTCAAGGGCGCCTTCTTCTTCTTGACGTAGGTCTGCTTGGGCGTCTCGCCCAGGTTGAAGACCAGGGCCGACACCGGTCGCACCGCCATGGCGTCGGCCGTGGCGCCGTGGGTGCGAAAGATGCCCGCTTGCCCCGCTACCGCGTTGGCGGGACCGGGCGAGGTCTGCACCACCACGACGCCGTGCTCCAGCAGATGGCGCAGCAGCGGTTCGTCGGGGTTGAAGGCGTCCAGCGCGCGCAGCGCAGCCTGGGAAGGTCCGCTGCGCTCGTCCTCATCGCGGTCCGCCTCCACGTTGTAGGCCCCGGCCACTCCCACGCTGGTGTGTGCGTCCACCAAGCCCGGTGTGGCCACGCTGCCGCGCAGCACGCGTGCGCCGTCCGGCGCTGCGCCGCTGGCCGGTCCGACCGAGCGGATGAGGCCGTCCACTACCACGACGCGCCCGTTGGCGATGGCCGGCCCGGAGACCGGGTGGAGGATGTCCGCCTCGATCACCACGGTCTCGGCGTTCGCCGCGCCGCCGAGTGCGAGCCAGAGACCCAGGGCCAGCGCGACCGGCCTCACTGCAGCGGCTCCGGCCGGCGCTCGGTGGCGAAGCCGCCGGTGGCGTAGATCCGGTCGTTCGGGTCGTTGCGATCGAAGACGCGCTCGCCCTCGATCCAGGTTTCGAGCACCTTGGTGTAGACGCTGAACGGCTCACCCGAGAGCACCACCAGATCGGCGTCCTTGCCCACCTCCAGCGAGCCCAGCCGCTCGTCCAGGCGCAGCATGCGCGCGGCCTCCAGCGTCACGGCGCGCAGTGCAGCGTCGGGACTCATGCCGCCGCGCACGGCGAATGCCGCGGAGCGCAGGAACAGCCGGGAGGAGGTGATCGGGTCGTCGGTGTGAATGGCGACGCGCACGCCCGCGCGCTCCAGCTCCTCGCCGTTGGCGAAGCGCAGGCGGATCGCCTCGTGCTTTCCGCCGGGGCTGTCGATGACGATGATGGAGACCGGCACCTGCGCGGCGGCGATCTGGTCGGCCACGGCGAACGCCTCGGTCGCGTGCTGCAGCACCAGGTCGAAGCCGAACTCTTCGCGCAAGCGCAGAGCGCTCATGATGTCGTCGGCGCGATGGGTGTGGTAGTGGACGGTGCGCCGGCCCTCGAGGACCTCGACGATGGGCTCGAGGGCCAGGTCCCGGGTGAGAGGGGACTCGTCGTCGTCGTTGCGCCCGCGCTCCCACTTCTCCCGGTAGGCCTGGGCGTCCACGAAGAGTTCGCGCTGCAGCGCGGCTACGGCCATGCGTGTGTGCGGCGCCTTCTCGCGCTTTCCGTAGACGCGCTTGGGGTTTTCGCCGTTGGCCATCTTGAGCCCGCCCATGGTGCCTGCGATGAGCATCTCCTCGACGGTCGATCCCCGCAGCTTCACGTACGCCGTCTGGCCGCCCACCGGGTTGCCGCTGCCGGGCATGATGTTGGCGGTGGTGACGCCGCCGGCCCGAGCCATGCGGATCCCCGGGTCGTCGGGCCAGATGGCGTCGAGCGCACGTACGGCGCTCTGCAGCGGGCCCGAAGCCTCGTTGCCATCGGCGTGGGCCGGAACCCGGGGTCGCGGGTAGACGCCCAGGTGGGAGTGGGTGTCCACCAGGCCCGGGATCACCAGCTTGCCGCGGCAGTCCACGACCTGCGCGCCTGCGGGCACGCTCACCGTCTCGGCGGGCCCCAGCGCCGCGATCTTGCCGTCGCGAACCACGATGCGGGCGCCGGCGATGCGCCGGCCGACTCCGGTCAGGACGTCGGGGCCGTCGAAGACCACCACGCCTTCGGCATGCGCTCCGAGCGGGACGGCCGCGAGCAGGATCGCGGCGAGCAAGGCCCTCATGCAGACTCCCCCCGGCGCCCATACTATCCCAGCCTATACGAGGTGGGCGGGCGGAGGACGCGGATGAAGGTCTGGCGGCGCGATCCCGACGTGGATCCGGGGTCGGTGGGTGTGGATCCGGCGGCGCTGGACGCTGTGGCCGAGGAGTTTCGCAAGGCCACCGAGGAGGGGGAGCTCTACCACGGCGCCCAGCTGGCGGTATTCCGCGAGGGACGCTGCGTACTGGAGACGGGCGGCGGGCTGGCACGGGTGCGCACGGGCGTGCCCGTGGAGCCCGAGACCACTTTCGTGATCTACAGCTCCACCAAGGGCGTGGCTGCGCTGGTCATGCTGATGCTCCACGAGCGCGGCGAGCTCCACGTGGACGAGCCGGTCGTCAAGTACTGGCCGGAGTTTGCGCGGCTCCATCCCGAGAAGGCCTCCGTGACGATCCGCCACGTCCTGAGTCACCGCGGCGGCTTCCCCATCGCACCCGACTGGCTCACCGCGCGCCACTGGGGCGACCGCGACGCGATTCGCCGGGCCATGGAGGAGCTTCCGCTGAGCTGGACGCCCGGCGAGCAGAACGGCTACCACCCGAACAACTTCGGCCACATGCTGAACGAGCTGTGCGAACGCGTGGACGGCCGCGACCTGGGCCGCTTCGCCCGCGAGGAGATCTTCGAGCCGCTGGGAATCGGCGACTTCTGGATCGGGCTGCCTGCCGACCCCGCCCTCGAGGCGCGCGTGGCCTGGTGTTACAACCGGCTCCAGGAGGACGCGCCTCCCGAGAGCACCGGCCTGACCCGCTCAACAGGCTTGACAGGCGACGGCACAGCGGCCGCCGTGGAGCAGCAGGCTCAGGAAGAGACCTACGAAGTGGACCCCGCGCGTCCCGGCCGAGATCCGGAGGAGCGTCACCCCTTCAACCGCCCGGCCACCTGGCGCGCCGTGCTGCCGGCCAGCGGCGGCATCGCCACGGCGCGAGCCTTGGCGCACTACTACGCGCCCCTGGCCCTGGGCGGCGAGCTGGACGGCGTGCGCCTGGTGCGGAAGGAGAGTCTGGACCACGCCACCACACCGACGAATCGCCGGGGCGAGGTGGACCGCACCATCGGTTTCAAGATCCGCTGGGGCACCGGCTGGCACATGGACCTCTACGGCCAGGGCAGCAGCCTGCGCACCTTCGGCCACGCGGGAGCCGGCGGCCAGGTGGGCTTCGCCGATCCCGACCGCGGCCTCTCCTTCGCCTTCGTATGCAACGGCCAACGCCAGCCCCGCTTCATGGTCTGGCGCTACAAGCTAGGTGGCCTCGCCCTCCA
>JAFDET010000216.1 GCA_019310195.1 Deltaproteobacteria bacterium | reverse complement strand
GCCGACGTGGTGGCGTGCAGCGGCAGGATCGCGACCCGGCCGCGACGCCGCAGGGCTTTCACCAGGTCCAGGTCCTCCATCAGGGGCACCTGAGGCACACCTCCGATCCGTTCGAGCGCGCTGCGGCGCACGAAGATCGCCTGGTCCCCGTAGGGCAGGTTCGTCAACGCGACGCGGAGCCGCGCTCCCCATTCGACCAGACCCAGCGAGAGCGAGCGCTCGTCGAAGCGAAACCGGAAGGCCCCGGCGACCACCCCGGAATCCTCCAGACAGGTGCGAACCGCCGCGTCGAACCCCACCGGCAGCCGCGTGTCGGCGTGGAGGAACAGGATCGCGCCGCTTCGCGTCTCGCGGACACCGCAGTCCAGCTGGCGGGCGCGGCCAGGATCCGAATCGACCACCCGGGCGCCCGCGGCCGCGGCCCGCGCGCGCGTGTCGTCGCTGCTTCCGCCGTCCGCAACGACGACATCGACACCGGGTGCCGAGGCGCTCTCGATGGCTCCGACGACCCGCTCGGCCTCGTCGAGCGTCGGAATCACCACCGCGATCCGCACCGGCGGACGATAGCGTAAGGGGCTTCGGAAATCGGAGGCGCAATTTCGGAGGTCGCGCTATCCATCCCGCGTGGCAACCCCGAAATCTCCCGCTCGAGGCCCCCGTCGGAAGAAAGCGGGAAAGTCGGGAAAGGCCGGAAAAACCGCCGTGACGGGCTCCCGGTCCAAGGCCGGCGCTCGGAAGCCCGTGCGGACCGCCTCGAAGAAGACACTGCCCAGCGCCCCCAGCTACGCCCGAGCCGGCGTGGACCTGGATCGGGACGAGGGATTCATCGCCCAGATCAAGGAGGTCACCCGGCCGACCCTGCGCCCCGAGATCCTGTCCTCGATCGGGGGCTTCGCCGGCCTGTTCAAGGCGCCGGAGCGCTACCGCGACCCGATCTTCGTAGCCGGGGCCGACGGTGTGGGCACCAAGCTCAAGCTGGCGGCGGAGTTCGGGCGCTTCGACACCATCGGCATCGACTGCGTGGCCATGGTCGTGAACGACCTGGTGGTCCAGGGCGCCGAGCCCCTGGTATTCCTGGACTATCTGGCCATGGAGAGCCTGCGGGAGGAGCCGGCCCTGGAAGCGTTGCGGGGCGTGGGCGAGGGCTGCCGGCGAGCGGGCTGTGCCCTCCTGGGTGGCGAAACCGCCAGCATGCCGGGGGTCTATGCCGACGGCGAGCTCGAGCTCGTCGGTTTCGGCGTCGGCGTGGTGGAGCGCGAGGGCATCATCGACGGCTCGAGCATCAGCCAGGGCGACTCCATCGTGGGAATCGCCTCGAGCGGCCTGCACAGCAACGGCTACTCGCTGGTGCGCCAGATCGTGGACACGGGGGTGCGCGCCGGCCACCTGGACCTGCACGCCGAGCACCCGGACCTCAACACGTCCCTGGCCAGCGCCCTGCTGGCGCCCACCCGCATCTACGTGAAGCCGATCCTCAACGTGTGCCGCGACTTCCACGTCAACGGCATCGTCCACATCACCGGCGGAGGCTTCGCGGGCAACGTTCCACGGGTGCTCCCCAAGACCGTGCGCGCACATATCGACCCGCAGGCGTGGCCGCGGCCGCCCATTTTCGGACTCCTCCAGGGGCTGGCCGAGATCTCCGAGGACGAGATGCTGCGGGTGTTCAACTGCGGCATCGGCATGTTGGTGATCGTGCCTCGGGAGGAGACGGAAGACGTGATCGCGCGACTCGAAGCCGTCGGGGAGCGGGCGTTCGCCATCGGCGAGATCGAGGCGAAGACGCCCGACGAGCCCGCACTTCTGCTCACGAGCCGCTGATGCGTGGGCTTCCCGCCCTCGAAGCCAGCGAGACCGCTCACACCCGCCGTTGGGATGCGATCGTCCTGGGCGGGGCGCTCCCGGGACTCGTCGGCGCCGTCGCGCTCGGCATGCGCGGTGTGCGGGTTCTGGTGGTCGAGGAAGAATCCAGCGCACGCGCCTTCCCCGGATTGCGCGAGCCCCTGCTGCTCACCGGGGCCGGGCCCGACGGCGTGCTGGGCGCCTGCCTGAGCGAGTTGGGCATCGCACTCATCGATCGCCGGCGCTTCGAAACCCACCCCCTCGCCTACCAGGTGGCCATGCGCGATGCCCGCGTCGACGTGGGTGATCCCATACGCACCACCGAAGAGCTGGTGGCCTGGGGCCTGGCCAAGCGCGAGCCGGCCCAGGATCTGATCCGCGCCCTGGTTCGGGCCGCCGACGCCGAACGCGACGCCATGCTGGACGCCCCCATCGTCCGCGCACCTCGCCGGCCCCTGTCGGTCCGCGGGCGCCGCTCGGGGGGCGCGGCCCCGGCGCTCGGCGCCCGCGGACTACCGTCCGAGATCAGCGGCGCCTCGCCCGCACTGCGCAGCCTGCTCGCATCCCAGGTCCGCGCCCTCTCGAATCTGGGGGGGACCGATCCCTCCCCCGAGGCCCAGGCGCGCCTGCTCGGCGCGTCGTTTGGCGGATCGGCGGACGCGACCTCGAGCAACGGGAGCCTGCGCGCGCTGTTGCGTCGGCGCATCGAGACCCTGTTCGGCGAGTTCCGCCAGGTGCGGGGCAGGTTCGACCTGATCGCCGCCGCCAACCAGCCCGGCATCCGGGCCGAGGATTCGCGCGAGGTCTGGGTGGGGCGCGCCCTGATCCTCAACGCCCCCCTGGACGGCCTGGCCGCCGCCCACACCCAGGACCGCGTGCCGGAGCTGATCCAGACCTCCCCCGCGAGCCACAAGCGCGTATCCCTTCACTTCCGGACCCCGGACGCAACGCTGCCGGAAGGCATGGGGCCGCGCGTGATCCACGTAGGCGACGACGCGCGCCCCGGGGCCGGGCCCGAGGTGGTGAGCGTGCAGGTCCTGCCCGGTGCCACGTGGGACGACCCGGTGCACCTGGTGGCTTCCACGGTGGTTCCAGCGAATGCCGTGACCAGCGACGTGTCCGAACGAATTCGCCAGGTGCTTGCAGAGCTGATCCCGTTCTCGGAAGACAAGCTCGATCCCCAGGAGCTGCCGGCCGCGATCTGGGACACCGACCTCCTCGTGCGCGATCCGGAGCCGGGAAGCGCATGGCCCGGCGAAACCGACATCCGACTCGGCGGCCGCGCGCCCGTCTACCACCTGGACCGGGCGGGGATGGCCGGCCTGGGCTTCGAAGGCGACCTGCTGCTGGGCCAGCGGGCCGGCGAAGCCATCGCCAACGAGCTGAACCCCGGGGGTTCGCGCCGCCCCTAGCCAATCGGCGCGTCGTCAGCTGCGCAGCCGCTGCACCGAGTAGACGCCCTTCACCTTCTGGATCTGCTTCATCACGGCGTTGAGCGTGCGCACGTCGGTCACCCACAGGTCGTAGGTCTGATCCGCGCGCTGGTCCGGGCTGGTGGTGATCTTGGCCGCGCCAATGTTGATTCCGGCCGCGGAGATCGTCTTGGTGACCTTCGCCAGCAGCCCGGGCTGGTCGGCCGACAGCACGCGCACCCGGATGCGCCGCGGCACCGCCGGGTCCGACTCCCACTCCACGTCGATCCGCCGCTCCGGATCGAGCTCGAAGACCTTGTTGCAGTCCTTCACGTGCACGGTGACGCCACGGCCACGCGTGACGAAGCCGATCACGTCATCGCCGGGCAGCGGCGCGCAGCAATGACCGAAGCGCACCAGCACGTCGGAGTGTCCACTCACCCGGATTCCGGCGCTGGACGGCCGGCGCAGCTTGGCCAGCAGGCCGCGGCGGCGTACGGGCCGCTCCTCTTGCGGAGCTTCGTCGCCGCGAAGCGCCCGCACCACGTCGGCTCCGGGAAGCCGGCCGTATCCCACCGCGGAGAAGAGATCCTCCACCGAGCCCCGCACCCGCTTTCGGGCCACGTCGGCCAGCTTCTCGCCCTCCAGCAGCCGGCTCAGCGAGAAGCCCGCCTTGCGCAGCTCGCGCTCGAGGATCTCACGGCCCAGCTCGCGGCTGCTCTCCTTCTCGGTGGCGCGGATCGCGTGGCGGATGCGGCTCCGGGCGCGGCCGGACACCACGAACTCGAGCCAATCCTTGCGCGGCTTCTGGTCGCGACTGGTGATCACTTCCACCGTGTCGCCGTCGCTGAGCGCGTGCCGCAGCGCCACGATCTTGCCGTTGACCTTGGCACCCGAGCAATGGGCACCGACTTCACTGTGGATCGCGTAGGCGAAGTCGATGGGCGTGGCGCCCCGGGGCAGATTCATCACGTCGCCCTTGGGCGTGAAGACGAAGACCTCGTCGGGAAACAGGTCGACCTTGACCGTGTCGATGAACTCGTGGGGATCCACCAGCTCGCGCTGCCAATCCAGCAGCTGGCGCAGCCAGGCGAATCTTCCGTCGTCGTCGTCGTGGGCGTGGACCCGCCCCTCTTTGTATTTCCAGTGGGCGGCGATCCCGAACTCGGCGTTGCGGTGCATTTCGGCCGTGCGGATCTGGGCCTCCATGCGCTCGCCATAGGGGCCGATCACGGTGGTGTGAAGCGACTGGTAACCGTTGGGCTTGGGCAGCGCTACGTAGTCCTTGAAGCGTCCCGGTACTGGACGCCAGATGGCGTGGATGATGCCGAGCGCCGTGTAGACCCCGTTTTCGGGCCCGTCCAGGATGATCCGAAACGCAATCACGTCGTAGATCTCGTCCAGGCTGACGCTCTGGCTCACCATCTTGGCGTGGATCGAGGCCAGGTCCTTCAGGCGCCCGGTCACCTCACACGCGAGGCCCGCGTCGGACAGGCGCTTGGAGAGGACGCCGATGACCTCCTCGATGTAGACCTCGCGGGCCTTGCGCTGGGTCTGGAGCCGCGCTTCCAGGTCCGCGGCGGCCTCGGGCTCCAGCACCCGGAACGCCAGCTCCTGCAGCTCCGTGCGCATCCAGTTGATGCCCAGCCGGTGGGCGAACGGCGCGTAGATGTCCAGCGTCTCCTGGGCAATTCGCCGGCGCGGATCCTCGGCCATGAACTCCAGGGTGCGCATGTTGTGCAGGCGGTCCGCGAGCTTGATCAGCAGGATGCGGATGTCCTTGGACATGGCCAGCAGCATCTTGCGAAAGTTCTCGGCCTGGCGTTCGCGCACCGACGTGAACTCCATCTTCGCGATCTTCGTGAGGCCCGCGACCAGGAAGCAGACCTGGTCGCCGAACAGGCGCTGGATCTCCTCCTCCGTGGCCAGCGTGTCCTCGAGGGTGTCGTGCAGGAGGCCGGCGGCCACGGTGACCTCGTCCATGCGCAGGTCCACCAGGATTCCGGCCACTTCCAGGGGATGGACGAGGTAGGGCTCGCCGGACAGGCGCTCCTGGCCATCGTGAACCTTGGCGGAGAAGACGTAGGCGCGCTGGAGCAGGGAGAGGTCGCAGGAGGGGTGGTACTCGAGGATCCGGTCGGCGATGTCGTTGAACCGAAGCACCCGGCCTCCGTGTCAGCCTCGTGCCGTGAGAGGGCGATTTTCCCTTTGATATCGGCTGCTTGGCAAGCGTACCCGACACCCGGACAAGCGTCCAGCGCGGCTCAGGCCGGCTCCTCCGCGCGCAGTGCCCGCAGGGCCGGGGCCGGGGCGAAGCGTCGGCGCAGAACCGCCACGTCTCCCGCGCG
>JAFDET010000215.1 GCA_019310195.1 Deltaproteobacteria bacterium | reverse complement strand
CGCGGGCCCGATGACGAAGCCCAGCACGATCAGCAGCGTGACGCGCGGGAGCGGTGTGCGGCGCCCGACGAAGTCGGTGACGAGCCCCAGGGCGAAAAGGCCACCCAGGGTGATGAGGAAGACCGCCGGCTCCTGCACGCCTCTACGCTAGCTCGCGTTTGATATCTTCGGCGCCCCACGGACGGAGGCTCGCAGCATGCCCGACGCACCTCTCTCGAACGCGTACCGCATTCCCCTGAACCAGCTCGACGTGATCACCGCTCGACTCTACGCCGAGAACGGGTATCCCCACGACGCATGGCGGCGGCTGCGCGCCGAGGATCCGGTGCACTGGTGCGAGCCGCCCCAGTACCGACCGTTCTGGGCGGTGACCAAGGCCGCCCACATCACCGAGGTCTCCAAGAACCCGGGCCTGTTCCGCAGCGCGGGCCGCTTCATCCTGTTCCCGGAGATGGAGGGCGGCGCCCTCTCTCAGACGCTGGAGGAGAATCCGCCGCTGCGCATGCTGGTCAACATGGACCCGCCGGAGCACCGCGACTACCGCAAGCTGGTATCGGCCTGGTTCACACCCCGAGCCGTGCAGCGGCTGGAAGCCCGGCTGGAGGAGATCACCGCCGAGCTCTTCGACGAGCTGGCGGCCCGCGGTGAGGTCGAGTGCGACTTCGTCAGCGAGATTGCCGCGCGCCAGCCGCTGCGCATGATCACCGAGCTCCTGGGCATTCCCCGCGAGCAGGAAGACTTCGTCCTGCGCATCACCAACGAGAACTTCGGAATCGAGGACGAGGAGTTCCAGCGCGAGGGCGATACCCGCGAGGACCGCCTGTCCTTCATCACCGAAGCGTTCACCTTCCTGAACGAGATCACCGAGGATCGGCGCCGCAACCCGCGCGACGACCTCTCGAGCGTCCTGGCCAACGCAAAGCTCGACGGTCAGCCGGTGCCCCAGTTCGAGCTCTTCTCGCTCTACTTCCTGGTCATGGTGGCCGGCCACGACACCACGCGGAACGGCATCTCCAGCGGACTGCTGGCCTTCCTGGACCACCCGGACCAGCTCGAGAAGCTGCGCGGCGACCCAAGCGGGCTCGTCGCCACGGCCACCGACGAGATCGTGCGCTGGACCACGCCCGTGAATCACTTCTCGCGCACGGCCACGGCGGACGTGGAGCTGGACGGCAAGCAGATCCGCAAGGGCGACTCGGTGGCGCTCTTCTACGCCTCGGCCAACCGGGACGAGGACGTATACGACGATCCCCACGCCTTCCGCGTCGACCGCAACCCGAACCCGCACCTGGGATTCGGGATCGGCGAGCACTTCTGCCTGGGGGCGCACCTGGCGCGCATGGACCTGCGCGTCTTCTGGCGCCAGTTCGCCCAGCGCGTGGAGTCGCTGGAGCTGGCGGGGCCGGTGGAGCTGTTGGCCGCCAGCTTCGTGGGCGGGCCCAAGCACATCCCGGTGCGGATTCGCGTGCGGCCTCGCTGACCTCTGCGCCGCTCAGGGCCGGCCCTCCACGGCCTGCATGGTGCCCGCAAACTTGGAGAGCCTGCGCACGTGCGCGAACCCCGCCTCGCGCACCTCGTTGACCACGCCCCGGCGCTGCAGGTCGCGGCGCGTGGGTGTCTCGAAGTTGATGAACCCGGGGACCCAGAAGAAAAACCAGGTTCCGATCAGGAGCCGCAGCCAGAGCGACTCCGGCCGGTCGAGCTCCAGCACCACCACGCGGCCCTCGCTCCCGCAGACCCGGAGCGCCTCGCGCAGCGCGGCCCCGCGCACCGCCCGGGGCATCTCGTGGATGGCGTGGGGAAGGAATACCGAGTCGAAGGCCGCGGGCGGGAAGGGCAGGTGCGTCGCGTCGGCCTGGAGCAGCGGCACACCGCTCAGCGCGCGCTTGCGGCGGGCGCGGCGGAGCTGACCCCGCGACAGGTCCGAGCCCACCAGCACACCCGCGTCCAGGCGCCGGCGCAGGGCGGCGGTTGCGTTTCCCGTCCCGCAGGTGCAGTCGAGAACGCGTTCACCCGAGCGAAACTCGAGGCCCTCCAGCATGCCGCGCCGGAAGCGGGGTTCGCCGCCGTAGGGAAGCATGTACCAGGCCATGTAGAGGTCGTAGATCCGCGACAGGACGTGGTCGTAGATCGCGCGGTAGCGCCGGCGCGACTCCATGGGAGAAGCCTACCGCGTCGCGTGATCCCGGACCCCGCGGCCCTCCGCCCAGCGGCGCAGCGCACGCACCACGGCGTGGTGGGTCGTGGCGAAGAGGCGCCCGGAATCGCCTCAGTTTCCGCCCGCACCGCCGCGCCGGTCGAGTTTCGCCCCTCGGTGTTCGACGCGGGTCACGGAACCCAGATCCTCGGGGGCGGGATCGCCGAAGGCCGGCGCGCTCCACAGCAGTCCGCCGAGGAACGCCACGGCCAGCGCCAGGGCGCCGGCGCGCGCGGCCTCGCGAATCCAACGCGCAGGACCGCTCTGCCACCAGCGCGTGCGCTCCACCACGCCGCTCCACTCCGCGCCGCGCAGGTAGCGAGCCAGGTCGCTCTTCATCTCGCTCTGCATCTGCTTGCGCGCGGAGCCGAGCTCCCCCACCCAGTACTCGGCCCGGCGCAGGTCACCGGCGTCCACCGCCAGCTGCGCCAGGTTGACGAAGGGGAAGTAGCTGGCGGGATCCACGGCAGCGGCGCGCCGGAAGGCGCGCCGGGCGTGCTCCAGGGGATGGTCCAGGGGCCAGTCCGAGCCGGGCCCGCAGTCCCAGAACGTCTGGCCCCGGGCATTCCACAGCAGCGCGCGCGTGCGCCGCGCTTCCGCGATGGTCAAGCCCTCGCGGAGAGTGGCGTCCGAACGGCGCAGGCGACCCTGGGCGCGCAGCACGTGCCCTTCGTTGAGATGGAAGTAAGCGTCGCGACCGCGGAATTCGGCCTCGACCTCGCGCAGCGCCTGCCATGCCTCGGGTGAGCCGGGGTCGCCGTTCACCAGGGTGCGCAGCCGGTCCAGCTCGGCCGGTGCATCCCCGACCAGGAGCAGGCGGTCTTCGTGCAGGCGATAGCCCACCTCGTAGGCCAGCTTGGCCACGTCCGCGATCCAGGTGCGCACGGTGGCGTGGTTGGCTCCGAAGCGGCGCGCGTAGTCGGCCGCGCTGCCCTGGCGCTGGAGCTTCACCCAGCCGTAGGCGTGCAGCTTGCGCTTCCACACCTTCTCGTCCCCGCGGCGCAGCGCTTCGGCGCGGACCTGGTCCCAGACGACGCGACCCTGCTCGCTGCAGCGGATCTCCCGAAGCTCGCGCTCGCGTTCGGCCACCAGCGCTGCGCGGCGCTCCGCCTCCGAGCCGGGGAACGCGGGCTCCGCCGGAAGCTGCACCGGCGGCGGCCCCTCCCAAAGCAGGGAGAACACCTCGGGTTGAACCTCGCTCAGCGCCTCGTCGGAACGTGCCACGGCCTCGCCCTCCCGGTCGGCTTCCCCCCGGGATCTCCAACCCCTGATGTGGCGTGGGAGCCCGGCGGTCAACACCGACATTGGACCAGACGAACGAGGCGGGTATTCAGTTCACAGCGCGGGTGTGGCCTTCCCAGTAGGGCGCGCGCAGGTCCTTCTTCAGCACCTTCCCCGAGAGGTTGCGCGGGATCTCCTCGATGAAATCCACGCTCTTCGGGCACTTGTACCCGGCCAGGTGCTCGCGGCAGAACGCGATCACCGCCGCCTCGTCCAGCTCGGTGTCCGGCTTGCGCACCACGCAGGCCTTCACTTCCTCGCCCCAGCCCTGGTCGTTGGGCACGCCGATCACGGCGGCGTCGGCGACGGCCTCGTGCCCGAACAGCACCTCTTCGATCTCGCGCGGGTAGATGTTCTCGCCGCCCGAGATGATCATGTCCTTGGAGCGGTCCACGATATAGAGGTAGCCCTCGTCGTCCAGGTACCCGATGTCGCCGGTCCAGAGCCAACCCTCGCGGATGGCCTCGGCGGTCTTGTCGGGCATGTTCCAGTAACCCTTCATGACCCCGGGAGAGCGGGCGATCACCTCGCCCCACTCGCCGGTCTTCACGGGCCGGCCGTCTTCGCCGACCACGCGAACCTCCGCGCCCAGGATCTCGCGACCGGCGGACTTGAGCAGGCGCTCGCCGCGCTCGCCCTCGGCCCGGTGGTCTTCGGCGGTCAGCACGGTCAGGATGGCGGTCGCCTCGGTCTGGCCGTAGGCCTGGAGGAAGCCGCAGCCGAAGGCGTCCATGGCCTTCTTCAGCACCTCGTACGGGATCGGCGAGGCGCCGTAGGCGATCTGCTTCAGCCGGCTGAAGTCGCGCTTGTCGATGTCGGGAATCTGCAGCAGGAACAGGATCATGGCCGGGATGAGCAGCGTGTGGCTCACGCCGCGCCCCTCCAGGGCGTCGAGGACCTGCTGCGGGTTGAACTCGCGGTGCAGCAGGACCGGCGCCCCGGTCAGCAGTGCCATGAGGCTGCAGATGCCGGCGGCCATGTGGTAGAGCGGCGCGCAGATCAGGAAGCAGCTCACGTCGGAAAGCTGCATGCTCAACACCGAGGACATGGCGTTGTTCGCCAGGTTGCGGTGGCTCAGCATGGCGCCCTTGGGAACACCGGTGGTGCCGCTGGTGTACATCTGGAGCGCCACGTCGTTTTCGGACACGGGCCGATCCGGGGCATGGGCAGGCTGGTCGCGCAGGAATTCGTCGTACGACGGGTACCCCTCGGGCGCGTCGCCGAACACGACCACCCGCTCGATGTTGGGGCACTGCTCGCGGATGCGCTCCCAGACCGGTACGAACTCCGCGTCCAGCAGGAGAAGCCGTGCCTCGGAGTCGGTGATGATGTAGACGAACTCCGGATCGGCCAGCCGGTAGTTGACGCAGGTGATGATGGCGCCCGCGGCCGCGCAGCCGAAGTAGGCCGTCAGGTAGCCCGGGTCGTTCTTGGCCAGGACCGCCACGTGCTCCTGGTGGGCGACTCCGGCATCGATCAGGGCGTGGGCGAGCCGGTAGCTGTCGTCCCGTAGATCCCGGAAGCTCCAGGTCCGGTCGTCCCAGAGCAGGGCCGGCGAATCCGGCCGCAGCAGCGCGTGGCGTCGCAGGATGTCTCCCAGCAGCATGGCGGGTCCTTCCTCGCTTGGGGGGCGGCGCCCATTCTAGACCCAGATCCGCCGCGGCGGACAGCCGTTCGGCGGAAGGCGACCCGGGGCGGAACTCAGTCGGAGCGCGCCTTGAAGCGGGTCGCTTTCTGCTTCTCGAAGGGCGCGCTGAAGGTGGCGCCCAGGCACAGGCCGCCATCGGCGCGTTGAAGCTGGGCGTCCAGGGGCCCGGTCAGCGCCGAGAAGTCCGCCAGCCCGAGGGCGACTCCCTTGCCCTTGGCGCCGGCCTTGGGCTTGCCATCGGCGGGATCGCCCTTGAGCGACGCGGCGCTCATCCCGTCGGGCAGAGCGTGCTTGTCCTTGTACTGGAAGCCCTTGCCAGCGGACTTCCAGCAGGGCTTGTCCACGCCGCACACGCCCCCGGCCGGAAGCGCGCCCTCCCACACCAGAGCGCCGGCGTCGTAGAGGCACAGCGACCAGCCGTCCAGTCCCAGGGGATCCCCCAGCTCCGCAGCGGGGGTCGCCGCGCCGGCGCCCCAGGAGAACTTGAGCTGCTCCTTGGCGGGG
>JAFDET010000214.1 GCA_019310195.1 Deltaproteobacteria bacterium | reverse complement strand
TGGGGCGTCTTCATCGCCCTCTACGGCGACGAGTACAGCCACGCCGAGCTGCGCGACGTGGCCAAGCTCTACCAGAAGGAGCTTCTGCTGGTCCAGGACGTGGGCAAGATCGACTTCTGGGGCGAGAGCAAGGAAGCGATCTACGTCGAGCCGGACCGGGACCGGATGTCCCAGCTGGGCCTCAGTCCGGCCACGATCGTCCAGGCGCTCCAGGAGAAGAACCTGGCGGCGGAGTCGGGCCGCGTGGACGTGGGAGCGGCGAGATCCAGAAGGTCGAGGACTTCGAGGGCCTGCTGCTGAGCGAGGAGGGCGCCCCCGAGCAGATCTACGTGCGGGACGTAGCCACCGTGCGGCGCGGCTACGTCGATCCGCCATCCACCATGATGCGCTACGACGGCCACCCGGCCATCGGGCTGGGCATCTCCACCACCCCGGGCGGCAACGTGGTGGAGATGGGCGAGGCGGTCTCGGCCCGCAGCCAGGAGCTGCTGGATCAGGTCCCGCTGGGCGTCGAGGCCGGCATCGCCTCGCTCCAGTCCGCGGCCACCACCACGGCGATCAACGCCTTCCTGGTCAACCTGGTCGAGGCTGTAGCCATCGTCATCGGCGTGCTCGTGCTCTTCATGGGCCTGCGCAGCAGCCTGATCATCGGCTTCGTCCTGGCGTTGACCATCTGCGGGACCTTCATCTTCATGGGTCCGTGGGACGTCGCCCTGGAGCGGATCTCGCTGGGCGCCCTGGTCATCGCGCTGGGCATGCTGGTGGACAACGCCATCGTGGTCGTCGACGGGGTGATGGTGAGAATGCAGAAGGGCATGGCGGCCGACGCCGCGGGCATCGAGGTGGTCGGACAGACCTCGGTGCCGCTGCTGGGCGCCACGGCCGTGGCGGTGCTGGCCTTCGGCGCCATCGGCCTCTCCAACGACGGCACCGGGGAGTACTGCCGCTCGCTGTTCAAGGTGGTGCTCATATCGCTTTCTCTGTCCTGGGTCACCGCCGTCACCGTGACGCCGGTGCTGTGCGTGATGTTCCTAAACATATCCGCGCCGAAGCCGGGGGAAGAGGTCGCCGACCCGTACGGCGGCGGCTTCTACCAGCGCTACCGGGGATTGGTGCGCGCGTGCATCCGGCGCCGCTGGGCGACGGTGGGCGTGGTGTTCGCCGCCTTCGCGGCATCCGTCTACGGCTTCGGCTACATCGACAACAGCTTCTTCCCCGACTCGACCCGGCCCCAGTTCATGGTGGACATGTGGATGCCCCAGGGCATCCACATCACCGAGTCGGCTGCCGAGGCCGCCAAGGTCGAGGAGTACCTGTTGGGCCTCGATGAGGTGACCCACGTGACCAGCCTGGTGGGGGCGGGCGGGATGCGCTTCCTGCTGACCTACGACCCGGAGAAGCCCAACACGTCGTACATCCAGTTCCTGGTGGACGTCAGCGACTACAAGCGGATCGCCGGGCTGGTGGACGAGGTCGAGAGCGGAGGCCGCATCCAGGCGAAGTTCATGGGCCCGGACCGCAACGCCCTGCGCAAGGCCGCCTTCCAGGCGCGGGACATCCTGCTGGACGCCGGCGGCGCCAAGGGAATCCGCATGGACTGGCGCCAGCGCGTGAAGGTGGTGATTCCGGAGATCGCCGACGAGCAGGCCAACATTGCGGGCGTCACGCGGCCCGACATCGCCCAGGTGCTGCGAGGCGCCTTCCAGGGCGACCCGGTCGGCGTGTACCGGGAGGACGACGAGCTGCTTCCGATCTACCTGCGCCAGCCCGAGCCGGACCGCAGCGACGTCAGCAACATCCGCAACCTGAGCATCTGGAGCCCGGCGGCCAGCCAGTACATTCCTCTGCGCCAGGTGGTTTCGAGCTTCGAAACCACCTTCGACGACGACATCATCTACCGCATGAACCGCAAGCGCGCGCTCACGGTGCACGCGGATCCGAAGGGAGTGCCGCCGAGCGTTCTCCTGAACCGGGTCAAGGCGGAGATTGAAGCCATCCCCCTCCCGCCGGGACACGTGCTGGAGTGGTGGGGCGAGTACCGCGACTCGGGTCGCGCCCAGAAGGCCATCGCCGCCAGCATTCCGCTCTTCCTGGGCGCCATGGTCCTGATCGTGATCGCGCTCTTCAACAACCTGCGCCAGCCCGCAGTGATCTGGGCCACGGTGCCGCTGGCCCTGATCGGCATCACCCTCGGCCTGCTGCTGACCAGCCAGCCCTTCGGCTTCATGGCCATGCTGGGAGCCATGAGTCTGTCGGGCATGATGATCAAGAACGCCATCGTGCTGATCGACGAGATCGAGCTGCAGAAGAAGAGCAGCGACGCCCTCACGGCCATCCTCGAAGCGGGCGTGAGCCGGCTGCGCCCGGTCGCGATGGCCGCCCTCACGACGGCGCTCGGCATGATCCCTCTGCTCCAGGACGCCTTCTTCATCGCCATGGCCGTGACCATCATCTTCGGTCTGATGATCGCCACCATATCTACGCGATGTTCTTCCGGGTCGAAGTACCCGCCGCCGAGTGAGCCGGCGCCAGCGGAGCGCTCAGGCGCGGCTCGGCGCGTCCAGGATCTCGCGAACCTTGCGGGCCAGGGCCTCGGGCGTGAAGGGCTTGGCCAGGAAGGCCTCGTTGCCCGGAACGACCCCGCGCTGTCCCAGGGCATCGTCGGCGTAGCCACTGACGTAGAGCACCTTGGCCTCCGGGTGCACGTGCTTCATGCGCTCCACCAGCTCGGTGCCGCCCATCTCGGGCATGATCACGTCGGTGATCACCAGGTGCAGAGTGCCCTCGTGCGCCTCCGCCCGCTCCAGGGCCTCGGCGCCGTTGGACGCCTCGAGCACGCGGTAGCCGCTTTCGTCCAGGATGCGGTGGAGCAGGCGCCGCACCGTCGGCTCGTCCTCGGCCAGGAGCACGGTCTCGCTGCCCCGCACCGGCGCCGGGGCGACTGCCGGGACGCGAAGCGCCGCCGGGCGGCCGGCCGCTGCGGGCAGCACGATCTCGACGGTGGTCCCCAGGGCAGGCCGGCTCCGCAGAGCGATCGAACCGCCGCTCTGCTGGACGATTCCGTAGACGGTCGAGAGACCCAGTCCCGTTCCCTTGAAGCGGTCCTTGGTGGTGAAGAACGGATCGAAGGCCCGGGCTTGGGTCTCCGCATCCATACCCGCGCCGGTGTCCCTGACCTCCAGACGGACGCGCGGCTCGGCACCGCTGGCCCCCGGCTCGTTGCATGTCGCAATGGAGAGGCTGCCGCCCCGGGGCATCGCGTCCCGGGAGTTCACCGCCAGGTTGAGGAGCACCTGCTCGATCTGGCCCGGGTCGGCCCGAATCGGCTCCAGGTCAACCGCCAGGTGGGTCGAGAGATCTACGTCCTCCCCGATCAGGCGCCGCAGCATGCTCTCCGTATCGCGGATCACGCGATTGAGGTCGATCACCTCCGGCCGCATCACCTGCCGGCGGCTGAAGGCCAGGATCTGCCGCGTCAGGGACGCCGCCTGCTCCGCCATGCGCCGGATCTCCTCGGCATCGTCGCGACCGGGGTGCTTCGGGTCGAGCGAGCGGATCAGCAGGTTCGTGTAGCCGGAGATGGCCGTGAGCAGGTTGTTGAAGTCGTGGGCGATGCCGCCCGCCAGGCGCCCCACCGCCTCCATCTTCTGGGCCTGGCGCAGCTCCTCCTCGCGCGAGCGCAGCGCGTGGGAGGCGCGCGCCCGGCGGATCGCCAGCGCGATCAGGTTGGCCACGGCCTCGAGGAAGTGAATGTCCTCCTCGGAGTACTCGCGGCGGCGGTCCGTGTGGACGCCCAGCACGCCGAAGCTCGCGTCCTCGCCCGGGATCACCGCCGAGAGGCTGCTCACCACGCCGAGCCCCTTCAGACCCACGGAGGCGGGGAAACGCCTCTCGCGCTCGAGCTCCTCGACGATCACCGCCTCGCCGGTCAGCAGCGTGTAGCCGGCCTGGGTGGCCAGCGACATGGGGAAGCGCGCCTGGCCGATCGACTCCTCGGGCCAGCCCACGCCGGCCCGCAGCAAGATCTCCTGATCGCCGGGCAGACGCTCGAGCACAGAGACCCAAGCCACGTCCAGGGTGCGCGCGATCACGCGGGCCGCGTCGCTCAGGATGGCGTCTACGTCGGTCTCGGCCAGGGCGCGCTGGGCCAGCTCGGCTACGGCCGCCTGCTCCCGGGCGCGGGTCTCGAGCAGCGCGCGCCCGGCCTCGACGGCCCGGGTGGCGTCGACGGCGGCCCGCTCGCTGTGGCGTGCATCGGTCAGCGCCCGCTCGGTGGCGCCCATGGAAAGCCGGATCAGTACCGCCGTCACCACCAGCGAAGTCACCATCACGAGCCATGCGTACCAGAGAGTCAGGGGGGCCATGGGAGGCGGCCGCAACCCAGCCTGCTCGGCCTGCAGCATTCCCAGACCCGCGGCGACGGACAGCCCCGTGAAGGCCGCCACGCCGCGGCCGCCCCACAGGAATCCCGCCATGACGGAGACCATCACGTAGACGGCGATGGTGGGGCCGTTGATGCCGCCCATGAACCAGGTGACCAGCGTGACCAGGAACCAGAGCCCGCAGGAGAAGATGGCTCCGGCCAGGCGCACCCGCCCCAGGCGGACCAGGCCCAGCACACCCAGCAGGGTCCCGGAGATGATCCCCTGGACGAACCAGGCAACCTCGGGCGCCGAGGTCACGCTCGGGTGGGCCACCGCCAGCGCCCCCGCGGCCATGAGGCCCAGGATGCACAGGGCGATGGGGTAGAGGATGCGGGCAATCCGCCTCCCCTCCGGATCTTCGATCGCCGGGGGGGAGAGCAACGACACCAGCCGGCTCCTCCAACCGCTCACGCGCAGGTCTCCATGGCCGTTCCAAGCCGGGTGCGTCTTCGGCGATTCCGCGGCTCCGGTTGATCCCCGGGAGCCCGAAATCGGGCAAAAGCCCTAGAAATCACGTCTCTCGTAGCGGTATCCCTCGGACAGGGCCCACAGACGGTGGCGCGGGCCGGCCCGCTCGGGATCGCCCGACTCGTAGCCGGCGTCCCCGGGATACAGCATGCAGGCCCCGGCCTCCTGCCTGTGGATCTGGGGCCGAAACGTCATGGGTTCCGCCGCGCCCAGCGCCTCCACCGCAGCGGCGGCGGCGCGGTGCTCCACCAGCCAGGTGACCGTCACGAACGTCGGCGGCGCCAGCAGGATCTCGCGCGCGTGGTGCGCGCGCAGCGCATCCCCGGGAGTGAACCAGCGGTGCTCCGCGATCTCGACCCCGTCCACTCGCACCGGAGTGTCGGCCTCCGCCGACGTGAGGAAGAACCAGGTGTCGAAGCGGCGCGGCGAGATGTCCGGCGTGATCCAGCGCGAGATGAGACGCAGCGCCTCCGGCGCCAGGTCCAGCCCCGCCTCCTCGCGGGCCTCGCGCACGGCCGCGCGCCGCGCGTCCTCCACCGGGTCTCCGGCCCGATCGGCCGGCTCCACCTTGCCTCCGGGAAAGACCCAGGCCGCAGGCCCCTCGCTCCGGCGCCGCGCCCGGGCCAGCAGCAGCACCTCCAGCTCCCGACCGTCGCGCACCAGCACCACCGTGCCCGACGGATGCGGCTCCTGTGCGCTCATGCCCGCCACAGCTCCACTCGCCTCAGCTCGACATCTGGAGCGCCTCCGGAAGGGAGCCCTCCAGGTAGGCCTGCTCCTCGTAGCGATCGGCGATGCGCCAGCCGTCGTCGGTGCAGACCAGCTTGTCGGTGTAGTACGCGCCCACCGTGAAGATGTGCCGACTGTCGTCCGGATTGATGAAGACCATGGGATTGATGACGTACGTGCGCGCCGTGGCCCGATCCCCGTCGAGCTCCACGGTGGTGTTGCTGATGAAGTGCATGGTGATCGGGAACACCTGGAGCACCTGCTCCAGCCACTTGCGCACTTCGGGATAGGATCCCTTGGTGCCTCCGGACGTGGTGTAGTCCACGTGGGCATCCGGCGTGAAGCAGGTGTCGAGCAGCTCGTAGTTCTTGGTGTCGATCGCGACCGTGTAGCGGATCAGCAGATCCTGGATCGCGATGCGATCGGAGATCTCTCGAATCGGCATCTCTCGAGGGGGCATGCTGCATCCTCCTGAGCGGGTGGGCAGTCTACAAGCTTGCCTAGATCTTCGCAGCGCGCCCCACCCAGTAGGGATCGCGCAGACGCCGCGTGTAGAGCTTCCCGGTGACGTCGCGCGGCAGCGCGTCCTCGAAGTCGATGGAGCGGGGTACCTTGTATGCGGCCAGGTGCTCGCGGGCGAAGGCCAGGATCTCGGCCTCCAGCTCGGCCGATGCCTCGAGCCCGGGTCGCAGCTCCACGGCCGCCTTGACCTGCTCGCCCCACTCGTCGTCCGGGATGCCGAAGACGCCCACGTCAGCCACGGCGGGATGCTCCTGGAGGACCTGCTCCACTTCGACGGGGTAGATGTTCACGCCGCCGGAGATGATGGTGTTGGAGCGGCGGTCGGCGAGCCGCACGAAGCCGTCCTCGTCCACCGTACCCACGTCCCCGATGGTGAAGACGCCGGGCTCCAGGTAGGCCTCCTCGGTCTTGGCGGGATCGTCGTGGTACTCGAACGGCCGCAGGCTGGCGCCGTGCCGCGCGTAGAGCAGCCCCACCTCCCCGGGCGGAAGCCGGCGACCGGCGTCGTCCACGGCGAAGACCTCGAAGGGCGGAATGGCCCGGCCGACGCTACCCGGATGCGCGAGCCAGGTGTCCGAGTCCACCAGGGTGGTGACGCCCCCCTCGGTGGCGCCCCAGTACTCCACCAGGACGGGCCCCCACCACTCGATCATGCGCCGCTTCACGGTGACGGAGACCGGCGCGGCGCCGTGCAGCACCAGGTCGAGGCGCGGAGCCTCGAAGTCGCGACGGACCGCGTCGGGCAGCCGCAGCAGGCGCACGAACATGGTGGGCACCAGGTGGGTGTGGGCGATCTCGTGTTCGCGAATCGTGTCCAGGCAGCCCTGGGCATCGAAGCGCTGCAGCAGGTGCAGCGGCGCGCCGCTCACCTGGTCGTAGACCGCGAACATCAGCGGGGCCGCGTGGTAGAGCGGCCCGGTCACCAGATGGGAGCCGCTTCCGTCGAGCCCCACCGTGCGCCCGTAGGCACGCCAGCCGTCGAGCATGGCGCCCAGGGATGCCGCCCGAGCGCGCTTCACGCCCTTGGGCCACCCCGTGGTGCCGCTGGTGTAGATCATGTTTCCGCCGGCTGGGCCGTCCGCCGGCAGCGGCGCATCCGAGGCCGCAGCCAGCGCCCGCTCGAAGTCATCGCCGATGCGCAGGACCGAGTCGTGCACCCCGGCGGCGGTCTCGGCGAAGCGCGTGTCGCTGACCAGGAGCCGCGCACCCGAGTCGCGCACGACGTACGCGACTTCGTCCGGTGTCAGGTGCCAGTTGATGGGCGTGACCCAGAGCCCCGCCGCGATTCCCGCCACCAGAAGCTCCACGCCCTCGACGCAGGAGCCCATGAGCAGCGCCAGGTGGTCGCCGGCGCGCAGGCCCACCTCGTCACGCAGGTAGTGCGCCGCGCGGTGCACCCGGTCGTCCAGCTCGGCCCAGCTGCGCCGGCGTGTGCCGTCGTCCAGCGCCAGGCCCTGGGGATCGCGAGCCGCGGCGGAGAAGATCACGGAGTGTCCGGAGGAGGCGTCGCCATCGGCCCTAGGCCCAGAATTCGTCCACGGCGAGCTGGTCCCGGGGGACGGACGAGAGGCTGCGGATGAGGCCGTCCGCGATTTCGAAGATCAGGATGAAGTCGGTGTCCAGGACCTTGCCCTCGCGGCGCCCGGAGACGTGGAAGAACACCGCCGCGCGCGTCTCCGAGACCAGCACGTCCTGGAGCTCGGAGGAGAACTGATCCGAGGCCTCACCCAGCGCGCTCAGGTACTCGAACACGGCGTCCAGGCCCTTGCGCACCCCCGACCAGCGGCCGCGGCCCGAGGCGTGCCACACCACGTCGGGCGCGAACAGGCGTTCCAGGAGGTGGCCTGCCATGCGTCCAGGGCGATCTGTACCAGCGTAGGGTCCGGCTTCGGCATGGCTGCACACTATCACTCCACGACGAGGCCCGACGCACCCAGCGCGGCCAGCAGCGCCCGGGTCAACGCACTTCGGTGTTCTGGAGTTCCCGGGAGCTGGCACTTTCGGCAGGCCGGGCACTCCAGGCACGGGCCACGCACGGTCACGGTCAACGGAGCGGCGCGCTCCACGCGCACCCGCGCCCGCACCTCGCCCTCGCCGGGCTCGCCCTCCAGCCCCGCGCCGCAGCCGGCGCACAGCGTGCGGGAGCGCCGCCAGCCGCGCTGCCGGGCCGTAGGCAGCGCGTCCCCAGCCGTGACCGC
>JAFDET010000419.1 GCA_019310195.1 Deltaproteobacteria bacterium | reverse complement strand
GTATTCGTGCGCAGGTGGGGGCGCAGCTTCCACTTCTCCACCAGACCGAGGAGGTAGTCCTGGATCTCCCCGGACTCCGCGAAGGCGCGAGACCAGTCGGGGTTCGGTTCGAAGGACAGCGAGTAGGCGTGGGAGGGGACGTCGCAGGCCGCGCCGGGGTAGGTGTTGTCCCGCCAGGTGCCGCCCACCTCGCCCGCCCGCTCGAACATTGTGAACGATTGGATGCCGGCCTTCTTGAGCTGGATGGCGGTCCCGATGCCGGCGAAGCCGACTCCGATGATCGCGATCGGGAAGTCGGGCTTCATCCGCGAGGCTCCTGCTCCTGGGCGCGTTGAGGCCTGCGGATCATCGGGGAATCCGAGAGACGACGCTACTGAACGGACTCGGGCGAGCCGGTCGCTTGCTTCTACTCGGAGGTTCTTCGCTCGCGGCGCGCCTTGCGGTGCCGAGTCCGGAGGATCGGCAGCAGGAAGGCCAGCTCGAAGCCGAGTCCGCAGGCGTGTCAGCCCTCGTTGGAGAGGTACAGCTCCGCCCGTTCGCAGACGACCTTGATCAGGAAGGGGACCAGGGCCTGCTGGCTGGCGATCTCCGGGCGCCCCTGGGGCCAGCCCAGGTAGCTGAGCATCCGGGCCATCACGAGCGTGGGGACGAGCATCAGCTCCGCCTCCGGGAAGGGGCGCACGCTGCCGTAGCCCTCCAGGAACGCCCGGCTGCCCGTGTCGAAGCCGCCGCTGATCAGGAGGGGAAAGAGCGAGGTCACCAGCTCGAACGACGCCCAACTCCAGCCGCAGTCGTCGAAGTCGATCACCCGAATGCCCTGGGGGCTCGCCAGCAGGTTGTCCGGGATCAGGTCCCCGTGGATCAACAGGTCCGTCGGCCCGAGCTCCGGCAGGCGTTCGCGCACCCGACTGCGCGCGCGCATCAGCAGCTCGCGCTCGTCGTCGGCCAGGCTCGAGATCTCCCAGAACCGTCCGAAGGCCGGGTCGTCTCCAACCAGGGCTGCCGCGTCCCAGGCCGGACGCACGAACTCCGACGGGCGGGTCCAGGCATCCGCGTGGGCGTGGATCCGCCCCGCGATCTCGCCCACGCTCCGGTACGTGCGGCGCAGCGCCGCATCGCCCAGGTCCACGCCCTGCTCCAGGGTTCCCAACGGGCTCCCCTCCACCCAGAAAGGCAGGCGTCGGGACCCCGCCCTCCCTGGCCAGCGCCCGCATCCACGCCGCCTCGGAGCGGATTGCGGCATCAGTGCGGAAGCCGGCGCGGTGGACGCGCATCACCTGCGGCGTGCCGTCCGGGGCCTCGACCCGGAAGACCGCGTTCTCGCGGTACTTGATCGGCGTCACCGCGGCTTCTTCGAGGCCCCAGGCCGCCAGCGCCCGTTCGGCCAGGCGTCCCAGTCGCGTCACCTGCTCCTCTTCGGAGAGGTTCGGAAAGTCGCTCACGCGGACGCGCCTTCCACGTCGCCGAGGGCGGCGTCCAGGCGCTCGAGCACGTCGTCGCAGTAGGCGTCGTCGACGAGCAGGCCGGGCTTCCACTGCAGCACCGAGAGGTCGAAGCCCGCGAACATCGCCCACACCCCCCGCCGGTACAGCGCGCGCGAGAGCTGAACCGCGCCCAGGGAGCCGTCCAGCTGGAGGCCCATGACCAGGCCGCGCTGCCGCACGCCGCGCAGGAACGGGTGCTGCTCGCGGAGTCGCGCCAGGCCGGCGCCCAGCCGCTTGGCCGCGCGTCGCCCGGTCTCCATGGACTCCGGCCGCGCGGTCACCTCGAGCACGCGCTGCGCCACTCGGCAGCCGATCTCCGCGCCGCCGAAGGTGGAAACGTACGCCCAGCCTTCCTTCTCGAGCCAAGCGCCCACGCGCTTCGTCATCAGCAGGGCGGAGATCGGGTACAGGCCGCCGGAGAGCCCCTTGCCGGTGACCAGGAGGTCCGGCTCGATGCCCCACTGCTCCACGCCCCAGAACGTTCCGGTGCGGCCGAGCCCGGTCTGGACCTCGTCGGCCACGTAGAGCGTTCCGTGGCGTTCGCAGAGCGTCTTCACGCCCGGCAGGTAGGCGTCCGACGGGATCGGGAAGCCGTAGGTGGCCGGGATCGTCTCCATCAGCACGCAGGCCACGTCATCGCCGGACAGCGCCTTCTCCATGGCGTCCAGGTCGTCGAACGGGACCTTGACGAACTCCCTCGGGTTGGCGCTGTGGAAGAGCCGAGCGCTGTCGTCCCGGCCGGCGGCCGACGCCAGCGCGGTGCCGCCGTGGAATCCTGCGTCCAGCGCCACCACCTTGCGCCGTCCCGTGGCGAAACGCGCCGCGCGGATCGCCAGGTCGTTGGCCTCGCTCCCCGAGGGCACGAAAACCGAGTAGTGGAGGTCGCCCGGCGTCATGTGGGCCAGGGTTTCGGCCAGGTCGGCCCGGGCCTCCGAGGGGAAGTGGTGGTTGCCCACGTCCAACTCGGTCAGGGCCTGCTCGAGAGCCTCCAGCACCTCCGGGTGGCGGTGGCCCAGGTTGTAGGTTCCGCCGTTCAGGTGCAGGTCCAGAAGCTCCTGGCCGTCCAGGTCCCAGAGCCGGTAGCCCTCCCGGCGGCCGATGATCAGCGGGATGCCCAGCCGGGACCAGGTCTCCACCCGGCTCGGCATCAGGGCCCCAGAGCCGAAGCCTAGCGGATTGGCTTCGCCAAGCCCCCGGGTTCCTTCGGGATTTCGGGATCCGACGGCCCCGGTTGACGTCCTCGTCGAACTGGGAAATAATTCCCATCCTATGGAAGCGGACGCACTCCACTGGGCGATCCGCACGCTGCTCCGGCCTCTGGTTCGCATCCTGCTTCGCAACGGAGTGCCCTTCCGGGCCTTCGCAGAGCATGCCAAAAAGGCCTACGTGGACGTGGCGTTGGCGGAACTGGCGGTCGAGGACCGCAAGCCCTCGTTGTCGCGGGCTTCGGTCATCACCGGGCTCACGCGCAAGGAGGTGAGCCGGCTGGCTCACGACGCGGATCCCGACCCCGGCATGGCCCAGCGCT
>JAFDET010000213.1 GCA_019310195.1 Deltaproteobacteria bacterium | reverse complement strand
GCGTGGGCCTCCACTTCGATCGAGCCGCGGTCGAGCTCCACCCGGAGCGTGCCTTCGGCCTGCGCCGGGAGCGTCTTCTGGAAGTCGTCTGCCCGCGCCGCGCTCGCGCCGCCCAGCAAGAGCGCCAATGCGAGCGCTGCGCGCGCCGTTCGCGTTCCAGAGCCGTTTCCGTTCGTTCTCATGGCATCCATTCCTAACGGGGCCTCACGCGCACGCCGCCCCGGGCCGAGTACAAGTGCAGGGGCGCGCCGCCGCCGTTGAGGCGCACGCTGACGGTGGCGTCCTGGAGCGGACCCTCCGCCGCGAAAGCCGGGGCCAGGTCGATGCTGCCGCGCGCCGCCCGGGCCTCGACCCGGGTGGCGGCGGTCAGCGGCAGGGCCACCTCGACCGCGCCGCGCTGGGTCTCCAGGGAGCCGGCGGGGTCGCCCACGAAGCTGGCGTAGACCGTGCCGTTCTCGGTCTTGGCGTCGACGGGGCCGGTCACGTCCACCAGGTCGATGGGGCCGCCGTCGCTACGCGCCTGGATCCGCCCGCTGATGCGGCGCATGCGGACCTCGCCGTCGCCCGTGCTCGCCGCCACGTCGCCTTCCACCGAGCCCACGTCGATTTCGCCGGAGCCGGTGCGCGCGTCCACCGTGCCGGCCACGTCCGCGATGCGCAGCGCGCCGTTGCGGGCGCGGAGCTTGACCGGACCGTGCACGGCACTGAGCTCGATGGCGCCCTGGCTGCGCACGCGCACGCGGCCCTCCACGTTCTCGATGCGGATCGGGCCGGCGCTGGTGCGCGCGTCCACCGAGAAGCGTCGAGGCACCCAGATGCGGACTTCGATGCGCGGGCCGCCGAAGAGCCAGGGTGCGGTTCCGCCCACCCGACTCCACAGGCGCACCACGTCGCCGTGGCTCTCTACGTCGAAGCGCACGCCGTAGGCGCCCCAGCCGCCGGCCTCCGCGAGGATGCGCACCTCGTCGGCGTCGTGAGAGCGGATCTCCAGCAGGCCCGGGTCCGGGCGCAGGCCCTCGCCCAGGTCCAGGTCCACCTCGAGCATGCCGCCGGGCGCGGCGGGCACACGCTCATCCAGGTCTTCGGCCCGGACGGGCGCCGCCAGCACCAGGAGAGTCAGCACTGCTGCCAGGGCTGCGCGCCTCACCGCCGTGTCGTCTCCCGCATCACGGGAGGAGCCTAGAGCAAGGCCCGTGCCACGGCCGTGGCGCGTTCTCCGGGCTCCGGAAGCTCCTTGTGCGCAGGCGCGCGCCTGCACGTGCAGTCTCTCCCCTGCAGCCGCCCTACTGTGCGCCGGCGGCCACGTCGGCGAAGGCATCGCCCCGCGCGATGCGCTGCTTCAGGCCGATCACCGCCGCCGGGCGGTTCATGGCCAGGGCCCCGGTCAGGCGGCCCTCACGGCCAAAAATCGCCACGAAACGGCGCTCTTCGAGGCTTCCCTGAATAATCTCCATGAGGTCGTCCGAACGGATGTGGCCGGCCATCTGCAGCTTGCGGTCGTACTGATCGGTCCAGACATAGGGGACCGGCGCGAAGGGCGTGGCCGTCTCGGGCGTGGCCAGCAGGCGCCGGGCCGCCGCCTCGCCCATCTCGATCGCGTGGGTCCAGTGCTCGATCCGCATCTCTTCGCCGAAGAGGGGATGAGGCCAGCGCGCAACGTCGCCCGCAGCGGTCACGCCCGGCAGCGAGGTGGCGCACGTGGCGTCGCAGACCACGCCGTCGCGCAGCTCCAGGCCGGAGCCCTCCAGCCAGCTCACTTCGGGCGTTACGCCGATGCCGATCACGACCAGGTCCGCTTCGATCACGCTCCCGTCCGCCAGGCGCGCCCGCTCCACGCGACCGGCGCCTTCCAGGGCCTCGACGCCCACTCCGCAGCGCAGATCCACGCCGTGGTCGCGGTGCAGCTCGGCGGTCACGGCTGCGATCTCGGGGCCCAGGGCGCGCAGCATGGGCGCGGCCAGCGGCTCGACCACGGTCACCGGGTGTCCCTGGGCGCGACACGTGGCCGCCACCTCCGCGCCGATGAAGCCCGCCCCCACCACCAGCACGCGCGGCCCCTTCTCCAGGGCGCGACGGATCGCCAGCGCGTCGTCCAGCGTGCGCAGCACGTGGATGCCCTCCAGTGCCGGCGTGCCGGGAAGCCGGCGCGGCGTCGCGCCGCTGGCGATCAGGAGTCCGTCCCAGGCCACGCGCTCCCCGTCGTCGAGCGCGATCTCGCGCGCCTGCGCGTCCAGGGAGATCGCGCGGCGCCCCAGGCGCAGATCCAGCGCCAGGTCCTCGATGGGCTCGCGGCGCAGCGCGATCTGGTCGGGCTCCAGGCTGCCGGCCAGCACCTGCTTGGAGAGCGGCGGGCGGTCGTAGGGCAGGTGTGGCTCGGCGCCCACCAGGGTGATGGCGCCGTCGTAGCCGTCGCGGCGCAGTGCCTCGATGCCGCGCAGCCCCGCCAGCGAGGCGCCGACCACGACGATGCGGCCGGGCGCGTTCACCCCGGGTGGCCGGTCAGCGGCAGTGCCTCGTGCAGGAAGCTCACGACGGCTTCGGTGAAAAGATCGTTGCGATCGCCGGCCACCATGTGACCGGCCTCGGAGACGTCGGCGAACTGGGCGTGGGGCACCAGGTCCAGGAAGTGCTGGGCGCCTTCCTCCGACAGCAGGTCCGAGAGGCGCCCGCGCACCAGCAGGGTGGGGATCTCTACGCTGCGTGCCATCTCTTCCAGCCTGGCGGGCATCTCCGGGCGCAGGCTACGGGGGCCCTCGTCTCGCAGCATGAAGCGCGGATCCCAGTGCCAGCGATAGCGACCGTCCTCGCCCTGCCGCAGGTTCTTGGCCAGTCCCGACACGTCCCTGGGTCGCTTTCGATTCGGGAGGTACTCGGCGATTGCGTCCGCCGCGTCCTCCAGGCTCGTGAAGCCATCGGGGCGCGCCGTCATGAACTCCACGATGCGGGTGACGCCTTCGGCCTCCATACGCACCGCCACGTCCACCAGGATCAAGCCGCGGGCCGGGGTCTTCAGCCCACCCACGGCAAAGAGCGATGCGATCCCGCCCAGGGAGGCCCCGACCAGGACCGGCGGCTCCGAGAGCTGGCGGGCGAACGTGTCCACGTCCCGGCCGAAGGCCTCGAAGGCGTAGTTGCCGTCCTCGGCCCACTGGCTGTCGCCGTGGCCGCGCTGGTCCACGGCGAGGGCGTGCCAGCCCTCTCGGGCCAGCACGGCCGCGGTGCCGCCCCAGGCGTGGCGGGTCTGCCCGCCGCCGTGCAGCAGCACCACCGGCGGCCCGTCGGGCGGCCCGAAGCTGTCGGCGGCCAGGCGCAGGCCGCCCCATCCGGACAGCTCGATCTTGCGCGCCTGAACCTCCATGGGCCGCATCTGGTTCGCAGAAGGGCCGGGGTCTGTCAAACTGCCGTGGTCCCGAGGGAAACGTCGAGAGGAGGCGGGTATGCGCGCCGCGGTCTTCAAGGGTCTGGGCCAGCCGCTGGTCGTCGAAGAGGTTCCCGATCCCCAGCCCGGCCCCACGGACCTGGTGCTGCGGGTCAAGAGCTGCGGGATCTGCGGCTCGGACCTCCACGCCAGCTGTGTGCCTCCGGGACTGCCGCCGGGGACCGTGATGGGGCACGAGTTCGCCGGCGAGGTGGTCGAGGTGGGGGCCGAGGTGGTGGGCGCCTGGAAGGCGGGCGACCGCATCTGCGCGCTGCCCTACATCGGCTGCGGCTGCTGCGCCGCGTGCCTGTCCGGAGACGGGACTCTTTGCTCCACGATCCAGGCCACCGGCCTGGGCCAGATTCCCGGAGCCTACGCGGAGTACGTGCGGGTGGGGGCGCACGAGTCGCTGCGGCTGCCCGAGTCCCTGGACTTCGACGCCGGCGCCACGGTGGAGCCCCTGGCCGTGGGCCTGCACGCGGTGCGCCGGTCGGGGCTCGAGCCCGGCGCCAACGTCCTGGTGCTCGGCGCCGGTCCCATCGGCCTGGCCACGACGCTGTGGGCGCGCTTCTTCGGCGCGCGCAGCGTGGTGGTCAGCGAGAAGGCCGCGGGTCGCCTGGAGCGGGCCGCCGCCTTCGGCGCCACCCACGGGATCGACGCCTCCAAGGAGAACGTGCCGGGCGCCTTCGCCAAGGCGGCCGGCGGTCCGCCGGACATCGTCTTCGAGTGCGTGGGCGTTCCGGGCCTGCTCCAGGAGTGCATCATGATGGCGCCGGCGCGGGCGCGGATCGTGGTGGTGGGCGTCTGCATGCAGCCCGACACGATCTTCCCCGTGCTGGCGATCCTGAAGGAGCTCTCGCTCCACTTCGTGTTGGGCTACCACCGCGACGACTTCGGCTTCACCCTGAACATGCTGGACGCCGAGCGGATCGCGTGCCAGGCCATGATCACCGATCGGGTCGGCCTCGACGGCTTCTCGGCCGCCTTCGAGGCGCTCAAGACGCCCACCACCCAGTGCAAGGTGATCCTGAACCCGTAGCTAGAGCTACGCGCAGAGACCGGCTCGTAGCCCCACACGAGGTCGCACGCGCATCTGGCTCATGGCCCGCAAACCCGAGGTTGCGGAGTGCGAATGCGCACACCCGATCGGCGAGGGCGCGCAGTGAGCCGCAGGCGAACGAAGGGGTCGGCCGCCCAAGGCTCAAAACGTGAACACCATGTCGGCCAGGATGCGCACCCGCTTGGAGTCCTTGGCCTGCTCGCTCACCGGCAGGATGTCTCCGTCGATCACGTCGCTCGAGAAGACCGTCAGGTTGAGGTCCGTGTTCTTGAAGATGCGACGGCTGGCGTAGACGACCGGACCCTCCTGGTTGGTTCGTCCGTCGAACATGTCGCTGTCGATGAACTGGGACGGGAAGGCGTTGGCCTCGATGTGGTAGTACCCGAAGCCGAGCTTCACCCACTTCTTCTTGTCACCCACCTCGAAGCCTACGCCCCAGGCGGTGTCCTCGGAGCCGGCGTTGAAGAGGCTGGAGCTGGTCGCTTCCAGGTTCTTGGACCACTCGGCGAACGCCATGATCGGCCAGTTTTCGAAGCCCTTGTACTTGCCGACGCCCGTGAGGTGCACGACCCGGATCGGCCCCGGCGGAACGCCGTCGGCGATGCCGTCGCGGACGTTGCCCTTCGCCGAGGTGGCTCCGCTCATTCCGGAGGCGCCCCGCTCCACGAACTCGTTGCTCACTGAGCGGAACTCGTAGTACGTGGCGCGGCCGCCCAGCGAGACATCCTCGGTCAGGTCGTGGATCACGCCGCCCTGAAGCCCCCACATGTGCGGGTCGCTGTTCTTGCTGCGTTCCTCGATGATGTAGTAGCCGAAGTTGGCGAACATGTGCGTGGCATCGCTGAAGCTATTCTTGTAACGGAGCGAGACGCCCTCGGGATTGATGTCCCGGTCCCAGAGCATGTAGTCCTTGTCTTCCTTCCACACGAACGGATTCGGCACCTTGCCGATCTCGGCGACCCAGTCGCCTCCGAAGGGCGACCACTCCTGGGGAGCGGTCAGCTTCGCATAGGCCCGGTCGAGGCGGATGTCGTCCGTGTCGAAGTCGGGGCCGCTGCCCAGGGTCTGGTTGGTGCTGCGGTCGTCGTTGTCGCCGGACGCCAGTCGGAAGATCACGTCCGCGTACTCGTTGACGTTCACCTTGCCGCTCAGCCGGAAGCGATAGCGGATCCGGTAGCGG
>JAFDET010000212.1 GCA_019310195.1 Deltaproteobacteria bacterium | reverse complement strand
CGCACTTCGGCGTAGATCCGCCCCACGTATTCGCCCACGATGCCCACGGCCAGCATCAGCACGCCGATGAAGGCAAAGAGGATCGCGAACAGGGTGAAGACCCCCTCCACCTCGGGGCCCACGATGATTCGACGCAGCATCAGGAAGGCCGCGAAGCCCACGCCCAGTACCGCGATGGCCATTCCCGTGAGGCTGACCAGCTGGATGGGAAGCAGGGAGAACCCGGTGATCAGGTCGAAGCCCAGGCGCATGAGCCTCAAGGGCGAGTACTTGGAGCTGCCTTCCTCGCGCTCGACGTGCTCCACGTCGATCTCGACGGCATTGCGCGCCAGCATGGTGGCCAGGGCGGGAAGGAACGCAGAGCGCTCGGCCAGCTCGATGATCTCCTGGGTCAGCTCGCGGGAGTAGCCGCGCAGCATGCACCCGTAGTCGGTCATGCCGATGCCCAGGCTGGCGGTGGTGACGCGGTTCACCAGGCCCGAGACCTGCTTGCGCAGCCAGGGATCCTGGCGCCGCGAGCGAACCGAGCCGACCGCGTCGTGCCCGGCGCGCAGCTCGGCCACGATGCGCGGAATCTCCTCGGGCGGATTCTGGAGATCCGCATCCAGCGTCACTACGTAGTCGCCACGCGCCACGGAGAAGCCGGCCAGCACGGCCGGATGCTGCCCGAAGTTGCGCGAAAGCTCGACGGCCACCACCTCCGGGTGGGCCGCCGCCAGCTCGCGCAGGATCTCGTCGGAGCGGTCCGCCGAGCCGTCGTTCACCAGCACCAGCTCCCAGCGTTCGCCCTCCAGCGTCTTGGACACCCGCTCGTGAAGCTCGCCCAGCGAGGCCTCCTCGTTGAAGACCGGCACCACCACCGAGATCTCGGGCGCTCGCGCGTTCATGCTCCGCTCCGGGTGTGGCGGCGCACGACCTGCTCCAGCGTGTCCACCACGAAGTCCACGTCGGCGTCGCTCATGTCGGGAAAGAGGGGCAGGGTGAGAATACGCCGGCCCGCCTCCGTGGCCACGGGCAGGTCCGCGGGATCGGCGACGTCGCGGTACAGGCTCAGCTGGTGCAGCGGGACGAAGTGGAGGCCCGCGCCGACGCCCTCCTCGCGCAGGGCCGCGATCACGGCGTCGCGCTCCACGCCCAGGGCATCGACATCGACCTGAACCACCAGGATGTGCCACGCGTGCACGTGCTCGTAGGGGACGGTGCCCAGGGCGCGCACGTGGGGGATCTGGGCCAAACGCGCCTGGTACAACTTGGCCAGCTGCGCGCGGCGTTCGTTCATGGCATCCAGCCGCTCGAGCTGATGCAGCCCGATCGCCGCCTGCAGGTCGGTGAAGTTGTACTTGAAGCCGGCGGCCAGCAGGTCGTACGAGGCGGCGCCGCGCCCGCCGAAGCGAGCGTCGGGACGCTGGTCGATGCCGTGGAAGCGGAGCACGCGCATGCGCTCGGCCAGCTCGTCGGAGTTCGTGGCCAGCCCGCCGCCCTCGCCCGTGGTGAGGTTCTTGGCGGGGTGGAAGCTGAACATGGTGACGTCGCCCAGGCTGCCGATGGCGCGCCCCTTGTAGGACGCTCCTAGCGCGTGGGCGGCGTCTTCGATCACGCTCAGCCCGCGTGCCTGCGCCAGCTCGAGCAGGGGGTCCATGTCACAGGGCTGACCGGCGTAGTGGACCGGCAGCACGGCTCTGGTGCGCGGCGTGATGGCCGCTTCCACCCGGCCCACGTCCAGGTTCAGGGTCTCGGGCTCCACATCCACGAAGACGGGCCGCCCGCCGGCGTGGAGCACCACGTTGGCCGTGGAGACCCAGGTCATGGGGGTGGTGATGACCTCGTCGCCGGGGCCCACCGCCGCTGCCAGCACCGCCAGGTGCAGCGCCGCCGTGCCCGAGCTGACGCCCAGGGCGTGGCGCACGCCGAGGCGCTCGGCCAGGGCCGCCTCGAAACGCTGGGCGCGGGGCCCGGTGGAGAGCCAGCCGGAGCGCAGACAGTCCTCCACCTCACGCACCTCAGCGTCGGTGATCGACGGACGGGCGTAGGGGAGCATGGGTCTACTCACGGACGAGGGCGTCCACGATGTTCATGCTCGCCGCCCTTCGCGCGGGATACAGGCCGAAGAAGATCCCCACGGCCAACGACACGCCGAACGCCACCACCACGCTGGCCGGCGAGATGGGAACCGGCATGTTGTACAGGGCGCCCACGTAGAGCGGCCCCCCGGCGCCCACCAGGATGCCGAGGATGCCCCCTGTCAGGCTCAGGAGCGTCGCTTCGAGCAGGAACTGGGCCAGGATGTCGTTGCGCCGCGCGCCCAGGGCCAGGCGGACGCCGATGTCCTTGGTTCGCTCGGTGACGGTGACCAGCATGATGTTCATGATGCCGATGCCGCCGACCAGCAGCGATACGCCGGCGATGCCCATCAGCACCAGAGTGATTGCGTCGGAGACCTGCCGTGCCAGTACCAGGTAGCTCTGCAGCGACTCGACGCGGAAGTTGGAGAGGTTGCGGTAGCGTGAGGCCAGCACGCGCTTGACGCCGTCGACGACCAGCGGAACGGCTTCGCGGCTCTCGGCGGTCATGTAGACCACGTCGAGGTAACGCAGGCCCGTGACGGTGCGCAGGGTGCTGAAGGGCACGATGGCCGTCAGGTCGGTGATCTCCGAGGCCTGCACGGCGGCGGCGCTCTGTACGCCTTCGCGGGCCACGCCGATCACCCGGAAGCGCAGGTCGAAGAGGCGGATGGTGGCGTCCGGAGGCGGCGGGCCGCCGTAGAGCCGCTCGGCCAGCTCCTCCGATATCGCGCAGACCTTTTCGGCGTTCTCGTCCTCGCGCTCGGTGATGAAGCGCCCGTGCTCCATCACGATGTTGCGGACCTCGGAGTAGGAGGGCGTGACCCCCAGCACGGTCACAGGCCAGGCCTGTCCGCGGATGGACAGGGTCTGGTCGATGTTCAGCACAGGCGCGATGGCCGCGACGCCGTCGACCTGTTCCAGGAAGACGTCCACGTCGCTGAAGCTCACCTCCTCGGGGTTGATGCCTTCCCCGGTTCCGTAGGCGAACACCAGGTTGGATCCGACGCCCTCGATGAGGCCGACCACGTACTCGCGGCCTACGAGGCCGATCGACACCACTGCCACGACGCTGGCGGTGCCGATGGCCATGCCCAGGATCGTCAGGGCCGAACGGCCCCGCTGACCCGAAAGGCCCTCCCACGCAAAGCGCAGGAGCAGGCGCAGCCAGTCACCCGTGAACTTGGCCATCGCGCACGTGAATGACACGCTCGGCGGAGGCCGCAACCTCGTGGTCGTGGGTGACCATGACGATGGTTGCGCCCCGGCTGTGCAGGTCCGCGAAGATGTCGAGGATCTCGCGCGCCGTCTTGCTGTCCAGGGAGCCGGTGGGCTCGTCGGCCAGGATCACGCGCGGTTGATTGACCAGGGCCCGCGCGATGGCGGCCCGTTGGCGCTGTCCGATGGACAGCTCCTGGGGGCGGTGTTCGAGCCGGTCCCCGAGGCCCATCTCCTGCAAGCGGGCCCGGGCCTCGGCGCGGCAGTCGTCCGGGCTGCGGTTGCGGGCGTAGAGGGCCGGCAGCGCCGCGTTGTCCAGGATGGAGAGCTGGGGCAGCAGGAAGAAGGCCTGGAACACGAAGCCGATCTCGCGGTTCCGAAGCTCCGCCAGGTCGTCGGCCGTGTGCCCCGAGACGACCTGATCTCCCAGCTCGTAGCGGCCGTCGTACTCGGTATCCACCAGACCCAGGACGTGGAGCAGGGTGCTCTTGCCCGAGCCCGACGGGCCCATGATCGCCACGAACTCGCCGGTGCGGATGTCCACGTCCACGCCGCGCAGTGCCGCGACCTCGGCTCCACCCATTTGATAGGTCTTGTAGACGTCGCGCAGGCGGATGGCCGCGCCGTTAGTGATCCGCGACATCCCGAATCCGCGCCGCCACGCGATCGCCCTCGGCGAGTCCCGTCGCCGGTCCAAGGACCACCACGTCGTCGGCCTCGAGCCCCTCGGTGACCTGGACCGCGTTCACGGTCTCCAGCCCCAGGGCCACGTCGATGCGCCGCGCCCGGTTGCCTTCGATGCGGTAGACGAAGGCGTCGCCGTTGCTGCGGAAGATCGCCTCCGCGGGGACGCGTAGGGCATCCTCCGACTGGTCGACGACGATGTCCACGTCCACGCTCATGCCCGGCACGAGACCCTCGGTGGGCGGCTCGACCTTCGCCAGCCCTTCGGAGATGGAGCGGCTCTGGCGCACCACGACGTGGGGGATGACCTCGGATACGACACCCTTCCACAGCCGGCCCGGGAACGCGTTGGAGGTGATCTCGACCCGCTGGTCGGCGTGCACGCGGCCGAGGTCGACCTGGTCGATGTTGGCCCGCACGCGCAGATCCGAGAGGTCGGCGATCCAGAGGATCGGGTCGCCCGCGTGCACCACTTCGCCGCGTCGACGCTCGGTGCGGTAGACCGAGCCGGTGACGGGAGCGGTCAGCACCGATGACGTCTGCTGGTCTTCGAGGTCCTTGATACGGTGGTCGAGGGAGGCGACGCGCAGCGGAACCTCGCTCTCCAGGTAGGCGACTCGGGCCTGCGCTTCCCGCAACGCGACGCGGCTCTCCGCGTGGCGTTCCTTGGCGATGGCGCCTTCCTCGAACAGGCGGTCGTCGGTGGCCGTGATCTGGCGCTGGCGCCTCAGCTTGGAGCGGGCCGCGCGCATCGACTCCAGCGCGGCCAGCCGCTCGGACTGCGCCTTGGCCAGCTCCGAACTCACCGGGCCGGCGTCGATGCGCAGGATCACGTCGCCCTCGGAGACGTTGGTTCCCGGCTCGGGGATCTCCACGATGCGCCCGTCGAGTCGCGCCCGGACCTCCGCTTCCTGCACGGGCTCCACCTTGCCGTTGGTGGTCACGCGCAGTGCGAGCACGCCGCGTTCGACGGCGGCGGCTTCCACCGGGAGTGCAGGGCTGCGCAGGAACCAAGCCAGCGCCAGCACCGCCACGACGGCGGCAGCGATCATGCGGCGATCGGTCAGCATGGGTATCCCGTCGTCTCCTCAGGCCGAGGCGCAGCCGCGGTCGGGCGGCGCCCGCGCCTCCGCAGATCCATCGCTCAAAGCCCCGAAATGGCTCACGTCGCCGCCCGGCGACGTAGAAGTGGCCGGATGCTACCACGCTCGGTGTGCGCAGCCGCCTCTCCTCCCCAGGGGGGTCTCATCGTGGTCAGTTTGGAATCTAGCCCTCCCGGCCGGGGGTTGCCTGGGCCGGCTGCGGGAAATGCGTTAATAGACCGCAGCATTGCCGCCATGGCCTCATCTCGCCCCGAAGCTCCGGACTCCCCTCTCTCAGCCGCCACGGCGCCGCTTGTCGCCGTGTTGGATGCCCGAAGTGCCGCTGCGTGGCAGAGGGTCGGCGGGATTCCCTTGGTCACCCGCCTGGTCCGCTCCCTGGAGCTGGCCGGAGTCGATCGGATCCGGGTTGTCTGTGCGCCCGCCCAGCTGCCCGCCGAGCCGGGGGCGCGCCAGCCCCGCACCCGCATCGAGGTCCTGGAAGCCCCGGCAGAGGGGCCGCTTCCGGCGCGGGCCGGCGAGCGTGCCGAGGAGGTGATCGTCATCGACGCCACGCTGGTGGTGGATCGCCGCCTGCTGAAGTGCGTGGTGGACGGGAAGGCGCCCCTGGTGGTC
>JAFDET010000211.1 GCA_019310195.1 Deltaproteobacteria bacterium | reverse complement strand
GCTGCTGCTGGAGGGCGACCGGATCGCCGCGCTGCTGTCGTCTGAATCCGACACGCAGGCCGAGGACGCGCGGATCGTCGACCTGGCCGGCGCCCGCGTCGCACCCGGTTTCCTGGACCTGCACCATCACGGACGCGCGATCTTCGCCGCGAATGACGCGATCGTGCCGCGGGTGCGTCATGACGCGAGCAACTTGCTGCGTCATGGAGTCACCGGCTTCCTGGTCACGAGCGTGACCTGGCCGGGCCCGCGCCTCGCCGAGTTCGTGACACGAGCGGCCGAAGCCGCCTCCGCCGATGTCGGAGACGGCGCGACGCCCCTGGGCCTGCACCTGGAGGGCCCCTGGATCCGGGCCGAAGCCGCGGGGGCCCAGCCCCGGGACCCCATCCGTGCGGCGGAGGTCGCCGAGGTCCGCGAGATCCTGGCCCGCGGCGAGGGCCGCATCCGCATGCTGACGTACGCGCCGGAGGTCGAAGGCGCAGAGGCGCTTCAGGAGGAGCTCTCGCGTCATTGCGTCATCGGAGCTCTGGGCCACTCCATGACGCAGCGTTACGACGCAGAGCGCGTCATGGAGCGCGGAGCGCGTCATGTGACCCACCTCTACAACGCCATGGGGCCCTTCCATCACCGTGCACCGGGCCTGGCCGGTCTGGCCCTGGCCGACCAGCGTCTCACCTGCGACCTGATCTGCGACGGCGCCCACGTGGATCCGGAGGTGGTGCGCTTCACGGCCCGGGCCCTGGGGGAACGCCTGCTGCTGATCTCGGACCGGGTGGACCCCGAGCCCGGGGCGGAGTTCGGCGCCGGACCTCTCCGCGATGACGGCGTCGCGCTGCGCCTGGCGGATGGAACGCTGGCGGGGAGCCGGCTGACCCTGGAAAGCGCCGCCGCGAACCTGGCCGCATTCGCCGGCGTCCCCGCGGCGGAAGCGGTTGCGGCGGCTACGCTGCGGCCCGCCCGTCTGCTGGGCATCGAGTCCGAGCGGGGCACCCTGCGGCCGGGAGCGCGGGCGGACCTGGCCGTCCTGGACGACCGGGGTGGCGTGGTCGAGACCTGGCTGGGCGGGCGGCGGGTGCATCCGGCGCCCAACTGACGTGCGCCCACGGAGGCGAGAAGTGGGATTCAGCGAGGCAACGCGGGTCGAGCATCAGGACGGGCCGACCTGGAGCGCCGCCATCGAGCCCGGCTGGGACATCGGCGGGAACGCCAACGGCGGCTACCTGCTGGTGCTCGCCGCGCGGGCCATGGCCCAGGCGACCGGCCGTCCCGATCCGGTCAGTGTGACGGCGCACTATCTGCGGCCCGGGAAGCCGGGGCCCGTCCGGCTGGAGGCCGACGCCGTCCGTGTGGGGCGGCGCTTCGCCACGGCGACGGCCGTGCTGCTGGCGGGGGAGGCTCCCCTGCTCCAGGCCGTCGGCACCTTCAGCGACCTGGCGAAGGCAGAGGGGCCCGAACGCGTGGACGCCGCCCCTCCAGAGCTGCCCGAGCCCGACGACTGCGTGCGGATTCACCCCGATTCGGGCAAGGACCCGGGCTTCATGTCCAAGGTGGACCTGCGCCTTCACCCCGACGACCATGGCTTCCGCGAGGGCCGCCCTTCCGGCGAGCTGCGGGTGCGCGGCTGGTTCCGCTTCCCCGACGCCACGCCGGTGGACAGCCTGGGCCTGCTCCTGGCCGTGGACGCCTTCCCGCCCACGATCTTCAATGCGCGGCTTCCGGTTGGATGGACACCCACCCTCGAGCTGACTGCGCACGTCCGCGCGCGGCCGCAGCCTGGCTGGCTGCGCTGCGAGTTCACCACGCGCTTCGTGACGGGTGGCTTCCTGGAGGAGGATGGCGAGGTCTGGGACGCCAGCGGCCGGCTGGTGGCGCAGTCACGTCAGCTCGCCCTGGTTCCGCGAGCCAGCGCCTAGCTCCCGCAAAGAAAGAGAACGCGTTCGCGTAGATGAAACGTTGCCGTGACGGGAGCTTACGAGCCCGGCAACGAGGACTGCTCCAGCCACATCCGCACACGCCCACCGCTGGCGCAGTGCACCAGAACCGGGCCTTCGAGCTCGGCCACGATGCGATCCACCTCGGCGAAGGCGGCGCTTCGGTCGTTGGAGCCGCCCACGGGCACGTGGTAGTAGGCCAGGCCCAGCTGCTCGACCGCCGAGGCCTCGTCCCAGGTCATCTCCACCGACCGGCGCAGGTTCACGACGGCCACGACGCCCGCGTCGCGGGCTGCCTCGAGCGCCGCGCGGTCTGGTTGGCCCGCCAGGTAGAGGTTGCCGCTGCGTTCCACCGCGAGCCCTGCCAACCGGTAGGGCGGCTGCTCCAGGGAGGTGCCGGTCGGGGCCTCCGTGGCGGCGTCGGGGGCCTGGCTCTCGGACGGGCCGCACGCCAGCAGGGCGGCGGCCAGGGTGGCCACGAGGATCCATCGCACGGGCTGATCTCCTTCCCGGTTCACTCCGCCGGAAGGTGAGCCAGCAGCGCGTCCAGGTCCAGGGCGTTCGCGTCGGGCTGCGCGCCGGGAGGCAGGGGCGGGATTTCGCCCACGAGCCTCTTATTCGTGCCAGCGTCAATTGCCGTTGGTGTTCAAGCCATCGGTCCGGCGGCGTGGCTTCAGGATCCAACTCGAGTGATTCAGTATGTGCGGAACGACAATCCGGACTTTGCACTAGGCACTGTCGGCTACACGCACTTCAGCGCATCGCTACCAGCGCTGGCTGCGATATGGCTGTTGGCCTCGGCTCTCGGCCTGCTTGGCTGGATGCAGCGAAAGCCGACGTAAGAACTCCCCACTGACGTTGGAAACCTGGCTTCGTACCGGGTCACCATTTTCCAGCGCCCGTTGGCTGCGGATAGGGATTCCAAAGGGGGTTTCTGATGTCCGAGAACCCTCGGTTATGCCCAATCCCAGGGGGACCTCAGGCTACGGAGACTGTAGGCGGCTCCGCCCAGGCGCCGGAGCCCAGAAGCAGGCCCACCAGCCCGGCGGCCAGGCCCACACCGACTGCCCCGCGTCGATTCTGCTGCTTCATGATGTGGAGACGAGCACTCGCTGGCGCCCTGGTCAAGACCCGTCCGAGCCCCGGGGGCCCCGCGGGCCCGGACCCATCCCCAGGCAATACGCCGGCTTGCGGCTCCTAGCTGCCGGCGCCCAGGTACAGCGCCCGGCCGCTGGGGGGGAAAAGCCTCATTCTAGTGACACATCTGCTCAGGTGGGGCCACTTACCTACGAAGCGGCGGAGCGCGTGTCCCGCCCTGCGCTGCCTTGGGACGGGGAGCAGAGAGGATCAATGATGTTGCGTATTAGCGTATTGGGCCTGGCCGTCGCGGCCCTGGCGTTTACAGCACGGCCCGCGGGCGCGTTCACCCTGGACTTCGTGGCCGAGGCGGCCGGCCTCGAGCGCGCCTTCTCGTCGGAGACGTTCCTGAATGCGGGCGGCAGCACGATCGACGTGACCGCTATGGCCCGCGCCCTCAGCGACGGCTCGGGGTCCTACACGACGGCCCCTCCCTACGGCTATCTGGACGACCTGTCCGGCGGCAAGGACGGCGGCTTCGGCGTGTGCCCGACCGACGACTGCGAAGGCAGCCCCGAGGACAACATCAGCCTGAACGAGGTCGGGATCCTCGAGTTCGATTCGGTCGTGGAGATCACTTCGATCAGCTTCAGCAACGGCGACCACAACGACGTCTACTCCGGCACGATCGGGATTCACACCGGCGCGACCAACCCGACCACGGCCGCGGGCTTCAACAACCCCATCAACACGGCGACCCTGGTGAACGGCGTGCTGGGCCCCATTTCGCTGATCAGCGACCGCTTCCAGTTCCTGGCGCCGGAGTCGTTCGGCAGGGCCCGCGGCGAAACCCTGAAGATCTACGTATCGTCGGTCACCTTCCAGGGGGCCCCCCCCATTCCGGAGCCCTCCGGCGCTCTGCTGTACGGCCTGGGCGTGCTCGGCCTGCTGGCGGCGGGACGCCGTCGACGGCGCGACTGAGCCGCCGGCGTCGGCGCGGGCCCCGGTGCCCGCTCCCGGTTCGTATGTCACCCTGCCGTGGTGGGGGGCCTGATCGGCGACTGCAATGGAATCGACGGCGTCACCATCGACGAGGTGCAGACCGTCATCAACATTTTCCTGGGCGACGAGCCCCTGGCGACGTGTCCGGCGGCCGATGCGAGCGGTGATGGCACCGTGGACATCACCGAGATGCAGAACGCCATGAACAACCACCTGCAGATCACGCCCTGAGCCCCGGCGAGTTGTAGCCAGGGGGGCGCGGGTCTATTCTCCGCCGGTTCGGAGAGCGGGACGTGGGGCCCGCTCTGCGCAGACCGACAGGACAAGGAGCAAGCCATGGCCAGTTCAGAGAACCAATCGTCCGGAGCGGGACTAGCGGGCGTCTCCGCAATCGTCGCAGCCCTCATCCTGGGAGCAGCGGTGGTGTACGGAAGCTCGCTCGTTTCTGAGTCGGTCCGGGAGACCGCCGAGCGCCTCGAGGGAATGCGGGTGGCAATGACCGAGATGAAGGACGCCATGGGCTCGGCCGCGCCGGTGCGCCAGGCCGCCGCGCCCAAGCGCCGCGGGCCGGATCCGGCGAAGGTCTACGAGATCAAGCTCAACGGGGCGCCGGTCCGCGGGCCTGAAGACGCCAAGATCACGATCGTCGAGTTCTCCGACTTCCAGTGCCCCTTCTGCGGGCGGGTCAGCCCGACGCTCGACGAGGTGATGAAGGAGTACGGCGACGACGTCCGCATTGCGTTCAAGAATCTCCCGCTCGCCTTCCACGCCAAGGCCCCCGCCGCCCACGCCGCAGCCATGGCCGCCGGGCGACAGGGCAAGTTCTGGGAGATGCACGACAAGATCTTCGAGAATCAGAAGGAGATGTCGCCCGAGAAGTACGACGAGTGGGCGCAGGAGCTGGGCCTGGACGTCGCGAAGTTCAAGAAGGACGCGGCTTCCGCCGAGGTGAAGAAGGAGATCGAAGCGGACAAGCAGCAGGCGGCCAGCCTCGGGGTGACCGGAACGCCGAGCTTCTTCGTGAACGGACGCTTCATGTCGGGCGCCCAGCCCTTCAGCGCCTTCAAGGCGGCCATCCAGCGCGAGCTGAACAAGAAGTCCTAGGGACGCCGCCGTCGCCGCTCGGCGAGGCCGCTGGCGGCGAGGAGCAGCAACGCGTGGGGCCCGAGCTCGGGCACTAGCAGGACTCCGTTCAGCTGCCCCGTCTTCGTCGGGTCGCCCTGGCGAAAGCCGATCTCGAGCATGCCGTCGGCGCCGACCTGCAGCGGATAGGGATTCCAAAGGGGGTTTCTGATGTCCGAGAGCCCCCGTTATGACCAATCCCAGGGGGACCTCAGGCTACGGAGACCGTAGGGCCCCTGCGCCGAAAGTCCGAGGGGAACCTGCGTGACCGGGAGCTCCCGGGCGTTGAAGAGGGCGAAGAAGCGGAAGTTCAGCGGCGCGGTGGGGCCGTGGCGGGGCGCGACGCCGCGCCCCGACGGGGATCTAGCCTGAAGAGCGACCTGACGTCTCGATCACCGAGCGCACGATCTCGACCAGCTGTTCCGGCTCATAGGGCTTGCAGACGAAGCCGGCAAAGCCGCGGGTGCCGAAGCGCTCGGCCGCCACTTCTTCGTTGTAGCCGCTGACCGCGATCACGGGGATGCCGGCACGCAGCTCCTGGAGCTGTTTGAACACCTCGTCTCC
>JAFDET010000418.1 GCA_019310195.1 Deltaproteobacteria bacterium | reverse complement strand
GTCCTCAGAGCCGATGACCGCGAGGTCCTCCAGCGGGTTGCCGTCGACCAGCAGGAGGTCCGCGTAGGCGCCTTTCTCGATCACGCCGAGCCTGGCGTCGGGATAGGGGTTTACGATGTCGCCGGACAGCGCGGCGATCTCGCCACCGACCGAGGTCATGGCCACCAGTGCCCGGTGGTTTCCGAAGAAGTGTCCGTTCAACCACTTCTCGTGGGCGACCTGTTGGCGGCAGATGTCGAACCGGCCCACGCAGTCGGTGTGGAAGCCGCGTTTCGGCCTGAACTTCCGCACGTTGTCTATGTAGTTCACGAAGGCCGCCTGGGCGGTCTCGGCCTTTCGGGCCGTGCGAGGGTCGGCGCTGATCGCTTCGATCTCTCCGAGCGATGGAGAGAACGCCGTCAGGTTGGTCGTGATGTAGGCCCCCTTCTGCTGCATCAGCGCAGCAATCTCGCCGTCGAACTCGAAGCCGTGCTCGATGGTCTTCACTCCGGCTTCAAGCGCCTGGAGGATCGACCCCTTGCGGTAGGAATGCGCCATCACGTAGCTGCCGTAGCTCTCGGCGATTTCGACCGCCGCCTCGATCTCCGCAGAGGTCCGGCCATTCATCTGCCAAGGGTCGAACAGCGAGACGACGCCGCCGCTCTGCATGACCTTCAGCTGCGTGGCACCCATGCGGAAGTTGTTGCGCGCGTAGAGCAGCGTGGCGTCGACGCCGTCGACCTGCTGCGACATGTTCAGCCGAGCCATGTTGGTGCCTGCGTCCGTCGGCGCCGTCCAGGGCGCGAAGTCCGCGTGACCACCGCGGCCGCCGAGAAAGGCCCCCGAGTTGTACATGCGCGGCCCGAGGATCAGCCCCGAATCGATGGCACGGCCCAACCCTCCATTGGTACCGCCGGCGTCGCGCACCGTGGTGAAGCCCTCCATGAGATACATCTCGGCGCTGGGCACCGCGTTGTAGGCGATGTCCTCCCAGGTCATGTTGTTCTCGATCTCCGAGAGCGTGCCACCCGTCAGTGAGAAATGGACGTGGTTGTCGATCAGCCCCGGCATCAGCGTGCGGCCGCCACCGTCGATGACGGCCGTGCCCGTGTCGGGCTGCGCCGCAGGCGAGATCGCCTTGATCCGGTTGCCCTCGATCAGGACGTTGGTCGCCCCGCTGAGCCGAGTGCTGGTTCCGTCCCAGACCCGGACGTTGGTGATCAGGGTCCGGGCCGGCTGCCCTTCCTGCGCCCCCTGGGCAAACGCGGTGCCGCTCACCAGGCCTGCGGTCAGGACCGCGGTCAGGATCCTCTTCATCGCTACTCCTTCCTGTCTGGCCGGCTCACTTCGCCTGCTGCTGGCTGTTCTTCTGGCGTAGGCGCCACTCGGAACGCGTCCCTAGGGCGATCCACGGGCCTGCCGCAACGCAAGTCATCAAACACAGAGCCCGAGGCGTGGCGGTACGCAGCACCGTTCCATCCCCCCGCTTCCAGGCAACTTCCGGATCAGCCGATCGTCAGCAGGCCATGAGCTTGGCTGGTGCGGGTGGCAGGCCGAGGCATCCTTGGCCAGCTTGGCGTAGCCCTGCATGGCCAGCTTCTCCCAGCCGTAGTCTTCGAAGTACATGCGGTGGCGCAGCACGTCGTGGATCGGCACGCCTTCCGGGCACGAGTCCAGACAGGCGCCGCAGTGGGGCGCGCAGTACGTCCCCGCAATCTGCGTGTCGTAGCGGCGCAGCACGTCGGCGTCTGCAGTGGTGAAGGGCTTGCCCGAGGCGTAGAGGAACTCGTCCACGTGCTGTAGCTCGAAGAACGAGATCACGGCGCACGACACGTCCTCGTTGGAGAGCGCCCACTTGAGCGCCGCCTGGGAGTAGGAGTCGGCGTAGGGCTGGAAGTCCTCCAGGCCGCGGTGCTTGGCGCCCTTGAGCGTCTTCATGGCCACGACGCCCATGTCCTGCTCACTGCGCGCCCGGTGGATCAGGTCCTTCATGCCCGGCCATAGGCCGTGGTGGTAGGCGAGCATCATCACGTCGAAGCGCCCGGAGGTGATGGCGGTGTCCACCACCTGCTCGAGCCGCGGCGTGTGGGTGGTGAAGCCCAGGAAGCGAACCTTGCCCTCTTCCTTGAGCCGGTCGAAGGCCTCGTGGACGTTCGGGTCCATGAGCCGGTCCACCTCGTCGCAGGAGTGGACGTGCACCAGGTCC
>JAFDET010000210.1 GCA_019310195.1 Deltaproteobacteria bacterium | reverse complement strand
CTGCGGCCGTTGCTATTCTCGGTGATGAGCCGGACCTGCCACTTGGCTGAGCCCGCGAACTCCGCCGCCGGGATGTCACCCAGTACGCCGCCGCGTACGGGCTTGCCGATCTCGCCGGCCACGGGCTTCCACGCCGTGGGCTCCGCGCCCGCGCCGATCTCGAGCCGGCGGCGGGCTGCGCCTGGCCTTCGACATCCCGGGCCTCTAAGCGAGCCGACGCGATTTCAAGCTGTTGAAACTATTGATGTTTTCTCAATTCGCACCAAATAGGTCCTCTATTTACAGGACCGCATCGGTCCTCTATATTCGGCAGCATGCTGCGCCTCTCCAAGCTTGCCGACTACGGGGTCCTGCTCATGGCCGAGCTCGCCCGGGATCCGGGCGGCGCCACGCACAATGCGCGCGAGCTGGCGGCGGAGACCGGGCTGCCCTCGCCCATGGTGGCCAAGGTCCTCAAGACCCTGACCCGCGAGGGCCTGCTGGTCTCGCATCGCGGAGCCCACGGCGGCTACTCCCTGGCCCGCCCGCCGCAGCAGATCCCGGTCGCCAAGATCATCGCCGCCCTGGAAGGCCCCGTGGCCCTGACCCAGTGCGGCGCCGGGCCCGGAAGCTGCGAGCACGAACCGAGCTGCCACGTGCGCACACCGTGGGAGCGGATCAACCGCGCCGTCACCGGCACCTTGGAGCGCGTGACCCTGGCCGACCTGATCCACCCCTCCGACCTGATTCCGCTGGAAGAGCTGGGAGTCCGATAGCCATGTCCGACCACACCGCCGAGAGCTTCGCCAACCGCGAGTACGAGTACGGCTTCGTCACGAACATCGAGCAGGAGAGCCTGCCGCCCGGGCTCAACGAGAATACGGTCCGCTTCATCTCCGCGAAGAAGAACGAGCCCGAGTGGCTGCTGGAGTGGCGGCTCAAGGCACTGCGCCGCTTCCAGGAGCTGGCCGCCGAGGACACCGAGCCCACCTGGGCACGCGTGGACTACCCGAAGATCGACTACCAGGCGATCTCCTACTGGGCGGCTCCCAAGAAGAAGCTCGAGAGCATGGACGAGGTCGACCCCGAGCTTCTGGAGACCTACGCGAAGCTCGGCATCCCGCTCGAGGAGCAGAAGCACCTGGCGGGCGTGGCGGTGGATGCGGTCTTCGACAGCGTGTCCGTGGCCACCACCTTCCGGGCGGAGCTGGAGAAGCAGGGGATCATCTTCTGCTCGTTCTCCGAGGCGGTACACAAGGCGCCGGAGCTGGTGAAGAAGTACCTGGGCTCGATCGTCCCCTATGGCGACAACTTCTTCGCCTGTCTCAACTCCGCCGTCTTCAGCGACGGGTCGTTCGCCTACATCCCCAAGGGCGTGCGTTGCCCCATGGAGCTCTCCACCTACTTCCGGATCAACGCCGCCAACACCGGCCAGTTCGAGCGGACCCTGCTGATCGCAGACGAGGGAGCCTACGTCTCCTACCTGGAAGGCTGCACGGCCCCCATGCGCGATGAGAACCAGCTTCACGCCGCCGTGGTGGAGCTGGTGGCCCTGGACGATGCGCAGATCAAGTACTCGACCGTCCAGAACTGGTACCCGGGCAACAAGGACGGCGTGGGCGGGATCTACAACTTCGTGACCAAGCGCGGCGCCTGTCGCGGCAAGCGCTCGAAGATCTCCTGGACCCAGGTGGAGACGGGCTCGGCCATCACCTGGAAGTACCCGAGCTGCCTGCTGCAGGGCGATGACTCGGTGGGCGAGTTCTACTCGGTGGCCCTCACCGCCAACCACCAGCAGGCGGACACCGGCACCAAGATGATCCACCTGGGCAAGAACACCAGCTCGACGATCATCTCCAAGGGGATCTCAGCGGGGTTCGGCCAGAACACCTACCGCGGCCTGGTGCGCGTGCAGCCCAAGGCCGACGGTGCCCGCAACTACAGCCAGTGCGACTCGCTGCTGCTGGGCGACCGCTGCGGTGCGCACACCTTCCCGTACCTGGAGGTGAAGAACCCGACGGCCACCGTGGAGCACGAGGCCACCACCTCGAAGATCGGTGAAGACCAGCTCTTCTACTGCCGCCAGCGCGGCATCTCCGAGGAGGATGCGGTTTCGATGATCGTCAACGGTTTCTGCAAGGAGGTGCTGCGCGAGCTGCCCATGGAGTTCGCGGTGGAGGCGCAGAAGCTCCTGGGCGTGAGCCTGGAAGGAAGCGTGGGCTGACCCATGGGAGACGCAATGCTCGACATCAAGGGACTTCACGCCGACGCCGGCGGTGTCTCCATCCTGAACGGGATCGACCTGACGATCCGGCCGGGTGAGGTGCACGCGATCATGGGCCCCAACGGCTCGGGCAAGAGCACTCTGGCCAATGTCCTGGCCGGCCGGCCGGGCGTGGAGGTGACCCAGGGGACGGTCCTCTTCGAGGGCAAGGACCTGGTGGCCATGGAGCCGGAGGAGCGCGCCCGGGAGGGCGTCTTCCTGGCCTTCCAGTACCCGGTCGAGATCCCCGGCGTGTCCAACCTGTACTTCCTGAAGGCGGCGCTGAACGCGCGGCTCAAGCACCAGGGGCTCGACGAGCTGGACGCCATCGACTTCCTGGTCCTGGCCAAGGAGAAGATGAAGCTGGTGGAGATGGACGAGGCACTGGTGCACCGCGCCATCAACGAGGGCTTCTCGGGTGGCGAGAAGAAGCGCAACGAGATTCTCCAGATGACGGTCCTGGAGCCCAAGCTGGCGATCCTGGACGAGACCGACTCGGGCCTGGACATCGACGCGCTGCGCGTGGTGGCGGGCGGTGTGAACTCCCTGCGCAGCCCGGAGCGCGCCATGCTGGTCATCACCCACTACCAGCGGCTCCTGGACTACATCGTCCCCGACGTAGTGCACGTGCTGGCCGGCGGACGGATCGTGCGCAGCGGCGGCAAGGAGCTGGCCTTGGAGCTGGAAGAGAAGGGCTACGGCTGGCTGAACGGAGACGCGGCGTGAGCGCGCCGGCCTGGCTGGAAGACCTGCGCCGCCAGGGAGCCGAGCAGCTCAATGAGCTTGGTCTCCCGACCACGCGGCTGGAGGACTGGCGCTACACCAACGTGGCGCCGATCGCCGAGACCCGCTGGACGCCCGGCGACGCGCGGAAGGACGGCGTATCGCGCCAGGAGTTGGAAACGCTCTGCCATCCCGTCTTCGCCTGCCGCCTCTTCGTCTTCGTGAACGGCCGCTTCGCGGCCGATCTCTCCACCCTGCGCGTGGGCACCCCGGAAGTGGCGGTTCACAGCCTGGCCCAGGTGCTGGAAGAGGAGCCGGACGCGCTGCGCGGCGTGCTGGGCGAGCAGGCCCTGGCCAAGGAGCGCGCTTTCACCGCGTGGAACCAGCGCGAGCTTCGCGACGGCGCCGTGGTGCGGATTCCCGACGGCGCCGACCTGGAGGAGCCGATCCACCTGGTCTTCCTGGCCGAGCCGGGCGACGAGCCCACGGAGTCCCACCCACGGATCCTGGTGCTGGCCGGCGAGCGCAGCCGAGCGTCGGTGGTGGAGGACTACGTCAGCTTCGGCGAGGGCGTCTCCTTCACGAATGCCGTGACCGAGATCCGCGTGGCCCCGGACGCGGAGCTGGAGCACGTGCGCTTCCAGCGCGAGTCGGCGGACGGCCATCACATCTCGGCGCTGCATGCGCGCCTGGAGCGCAACGCGCGGCTGGCCTGCCACTCCGTCTCCCTGGGCGGCGGGCTGGTGCGCAACGACGCCACCGTCACCCTGTTGGGGGAGGGCGCCGAGTGCGACCTCAACGGAATCTTCCTCGGCACCGGCCGTCGGCACGTGGACAACCACACCACCATCGACCACGCGGTTCCCCACACGACCAGCCGCGAGCTCTACAAGGGCGTCCTGGACGACCGCTCCCGCGGCATCTTTCACGGCCGCGTGATCGTGCGCCCGGACGCCCAGAAGACGGACGCCCGGCAGTCCAGCAGGAACCTGCTGCTCTCGCGCGGCGCCGAGATCGACACCAAGCCCCAGCTCGAGATCCACGCCGACGACGTCAAGTGCAGTCACGGCTCCACCATCGGCCAGCTCGACCCGGACGCACTCTTCTACCTGCGCGCCCGGGGCATCACCGAGGACGATGCCCGGCGGCTCCTCACACGGGCCTTCGTGTCCGAGGTGACCCGGAGCCTGCGCTTCGAGCCGTTGCGCGTGCGGATCGAGGAGCAGCTGGTCGAGCTGCTGGAGGGCGCATGAGCTTCGACGCGGCGAAGGCGCGCGCGGACTTCCCGATCCTCCACCAGGAGGTACACGGCAAGCCGCTGGTGTACCTGGACAGCGCCGCCACCGCCCAGAAACCCCGCCAGGTCATCGACGCAGTGTCGCGCTACTACGAGTGCGACAACGCCAACGTACACCGGGCCGTCTACCAGCTTGCCGAGCGCGCCACACGCGCCTACGAGGACGCGCGCGCCATCGTGGCGCGGCACATCGGCGCCGCGGATCCGCGCGAGGTCGTATTCGTCCGCGGAACCACGGAAGCCATCAACCTGGTGGCGCAGAGCTTCGGTCGCGTCCACGTCGGCGAAGACGACGAGATCCTCATCACCGGCATGGAGCACCACTCCAACATCGTGCCGTGGCAGCTGCTGTGCCAGGAGAAGGGCGCGCGCCTTCGAGTGGCACCGCTGGACGAGCGCGGCGACGTGATCCTGGAGGAGTACGAGAAGCTGCTGTCGCCGCGCACGCGGTTGGTGGCGGCGGTTCACGTCTCCAACGCCCTGGGCACCGTCAATCCGGTGGAGACCTTCATCGCGCTGGCCCGCGAGCGGAACATCCCGGTGCTGCTGGACGGCGCCCAGGCCCTGCCGCACATGCCGGTGGACGTGGGCTCCCTGGGCTGCGACTTCTACGCCTTCTCCGGGCACAAAGTCTTTGCGCCCATGGGGATCGGCGTCCTCTGGGCGCGCGCGGCGCACCTGGAGGCCATGCCGCCGTGGCAGGGTGGGGGCGAGATGATCGCCTCGGTGACCTTCGAGAAGACCACGTTCAACGAGGTGCCGTACAAGTTCGAGGCCGGGACCCCGGACGTGGCCGGCGCCGTCGGGCTGGGCGCGGCGCTTCAGTACGTGGAAGGGCTGGGGCTGGACGCCATCGCCGCCCACGAGGCCGAGCTGCTGGCCTACGGCAGCGACCTGCTGACCGGGCTGGGCGGCGTGGAGCTGATCGGCACCGCCCGGCGCAAGGCCGGCGTGCTGTCCTTCGTGCTGGACGGCATCCACCCCCACGACGTGGGAACCATCCTCGACCGCGAAGGCATCGCTGTGCGCACCGGCCACCATTGCGCCCAGCCGGTCATGGACCGCTACGGCGTTCCGGCCACGGTGCGGGCGTCGCTGGGCCTCTACAACACCCGCGAGGACCTGGACGCCCTGGCCCGGGGCCTGGGCGTCGTTCGGGAGATGTTCGCCTGATGTCAGACCTGCGTGAGCTCTACCAGAGCGTCATTCTCGACCACAACAAGAGCCCGCGGAACGCCAAGCGCCCCGAGGGCGCCAATCGCGAAGCTCACGGTGACAACCCGCTCTGCGGAGACAAGATCACCGTCTATGCCGTCGTCGAAGACGGCGTCGTGACCGCGGCCGGCTTCGAGGGCACCGGCTGCGCGATTTCCCAGGCCTCGGCCTCACTGATGACCGAGGCCGTGAAGGGGCGCAGCCTGGACGAGGTGGAGAAGCTCTTCG
>JAFDET010000209.1 GCA_019310195.1 Deltaproteobacteria bacterium | reverse complement strand
GCCACGCTCTGGAAGCTCATGTTGGCCACGCGGGCGCCGTTGTCCGCCGCCCAGACCAGGGCGTTGGCCAGGGTGGACGAGAAGGCCGAGCCGGAGTCGGCGGTCACCCGGATCGGCATGATGCGCGCGTTCCAGGCCACCGACGCCACCCCCTCCGAGTTGAAGGCGACGGCTCCTGCGACTCCCGCGACTCGGGTGCCGTGACCGTGTTCGTCCTCGTAGGAGCCGCCGTCATAGGTGTTGGTGCCCGGTAGCAGCTGGCTGGCCAGGTCCGGGTGGTCCGTGTCGATGCCCGTGTCCAGGATCGCGATCACCACGGGCGGGCCCAGGGGCACCATGTCCCAGGCCACGTCTGCCGAGATTATTTGCAGGTGCCACTGGCTGTCGTAGAGCGGGTCGTCGGGAATGGACTCGGGCTCGAAGCGGCGGTTCTCCTCCACCCCCTCCACGTCGTCGCGCTTCGCCAGGCGGCGCTTCACGGCCTCGAGGCGGCGCTTGGGCACCCGGATGCGGTGCATGCGGAGCTTCGGGTTCTCCTCGATCTCTTCCGCTTCCAGCTCCGCGCAATCCGCACGCAGCGCGTGGGGCGCTACGCCCTTCTTGCGCATGACCAGCAACTCTTCGAACTCACGAGGCGCCTTGCGGCCGCGTTGCTGGGCGGTGGCCTCGCCGGCGTAGAGGGTCGAGAAGAAGGCGCCGACGGCAAGAATGAGCACGGCGCGCGACCAGGATGACCTCGAAGCGAGCTTCGACACGCGGATCCCCCTCCGTCCGAGAGGAGGATCGTCCTGCGCCTGGAATCACCGTGTGAGCGACGTCACCGAATCGCGGTGCTGGGGAGCAAAAGAAAACGCCCCGGCCGTCGGGCCGGGGCGTTTTCCTGAAGTGATCCTATGCGGGAAGCTCTAGCTGCGCACGCGGCGCCGGGAGCCGGCGAACGCGAGACCCAGCAGGCCTGACCCGAGCAGCAGCGCCGAGCCCGGCTCGGGCACCGGCGGGAATCCCTCCTGCAGCGTGATCGGCTCGGACACCAGTGCGCCGATCTTGTCGCCGTTGCCGTCGATGTAGCGGGCCTTCACGCTGGCCTCGCCGGCGCCGGTCTTGAGGGTTCCGGTGTTCACCTCGATGTCGAAGATCCACTGGAGCAGACCGCCCAGGGCCGGCGCAGCTCCGCTGGTGATGTCCGCGCAGAACCAGCCGCCGCCGCCGTTCGCGTTGCAGCCGTTGGCGTTGAGCACCTGGTCCGCGTGGCCTGCCCAGGTCGCGGGAGCGGGGGCGCTGAAGAGGCTCCCGCCCACGATCGAGCCCGCCACCTTCACGGCGGTGGTGTCGATGCCGACGGCGGTCGCCAAGGCGGCATCCAGGGGACCCGTCGTGTCGATCGAGTAGGTGATCCGGAAGGTTTCCGTCGTGGCGGTGGTGGCCACCGGCGTCGGGTCGTACTCCAGGGTGTAGATGGCGCCCTGGCAGGTCCCGTTGGTGCATCCGGTGGGGCCGATCGGGTCGGCCGCTGCGGCCGTGCACAACAGCGAGGCGACGAAAAGCGCGGAGAGAGGGGCTCCAATACGAAGCACGTGGGCATCTCCTGATGCCCCTTCCCGTCAAGTGAGTGTTAGCAGAAGGTCCGAGGTGACGCCGCACCCCTTGAAAATCCCAGGAAACCGAAAAGAAAGCGGAATGCGTTCCGGTCTGCCGGGGCGCTGCGTGAGAGCTACCGATTTCCCCTAGGGGACGTCGGGGTCGGCGATGCGGACGCGGCGGCCGGCGATCTGGAGGCGGCCGGCGGCGAAGAGCCGGATGGCCTCCGGGACCAGGCGCCGCTCGGCCTCCTGGACCCGGCCGGCCAGGCTGTGGGCCGTGTCGTCGTCCCGGACCTCCACGGCCTCCTGCAAGATGATGGGCCCGTGGTCGTACTCGGCGTCCACGAAGTGGACGGTGGCGCCGCTGTAGCGGGCGCCCGACTCGAGCACCGCCTCGTGCACCCGCTGGCCGTAGAAGCCCTTGCCCGAGAAGGCCGGGATCAGGGCCGGGTGGACGTTCAGGGTGCGGCCGTCGAAGCGGCCGCGCGTCTCGAAGGGCGACAGGAAGCCCAGCAGCGCCACCAGGTCGATCTCGTAGTCGGCCAGCACGGCGTGCAGGGCGTCGTTGAAGGCGCCCGGGTCGGGGTACTTCTTGCGCGGCACCGCCAGCGCGGGCACGCCGCGCCGCTGGGCGCGGGCCAGGCCTCCGGCCTTCGGCTTCGAGGCCACCACCAGCACCACCTGGGCCGGAACGGCGCCGGCGTCGATCTGCTCGAAGAGGTTCTCGAGGCTGGTGCCCTCGCCCGACAACAGCACCGCGATGCGCAACGGCGTCGCGTTCATCCCGGGAACAGGCTCTCGTGGATGCGGCGCGTGGCCGGAGAGCGGTTCAGGGTGTAGAAGTGGATGCCCGGAACGTTGCGCTCCAGGAGCTCGCGGCATTGCAGCGTGGCCCACGCCACGCCCACGGCGTCGGTGCGCTCGGGGTCGCCGCCCGCCGCGTCGATGGCCGCCTGCAGCTCGTCGGGGATGCGCGCGCCGCACATCTTCGCGATGCGCGGCACGTTGGTGGTGCCGGTGATGGGCATGATGCCGGCCACGATCGGAACGCCGATGCCCGCTGCGCGGGCGCGCTCCAGGAAGGCGAAGTAGTCCGCGTTGTCGAAGAAGAGCTGCGTGATGAGGAAGTCGGCGCCGGCCTCCACCTTGCGCATCAGGTTCTGCAGGTCGGCCTCGGGGCTCGGCGCCTCGATGTGGGTCTCCGGGTAACAGGCCGCCGGCGTGCAGAAGCTCCAGCGCGTGTGGATGAACTCCAGCAGCTCGTTGGCGTGGCGGAAGCCGCCGGGAGCGGGCTGGAAGTCCGGCTGGTCCTTGGGCGGGTCGCCGCGCAGCGGCAGCACGTTCTCGATGCCCTCGTCCCGCAGGCGGTCCAGGACCTCGCCCAGCTCCTCGCGGCTGGCGCCCACGCAGGTCAGGTGGGCCATGGCCGTCAGCCCGGCTTCCCGCTGGATCCGGCTCACCAGCTCGATGGTCTTGCGCCGGGTCGACCCGCCGGCGCCCCAGGTCACCGAGACGAAGCCGGGATCGAGCCGCTTCAGGTCCGCGATGGTGCGGAAGAGCGTCTCGAAGCCCTTGTCCGTCCTCGGCGGAAAGAACTCGAAGGAGAAGACCGGCCGATCGTGGCCGAAGAGCTCGACGACCTTCATGGCCGGCGATTCTACCGGCCCGCGCCCGTTGACGCCCGGTGCCACGCTCGCGAGACTGCGCCGTCACGCCCAGGAGGTCCGCATGTCCATTCTCGTCACCGGCTCCATCGCTGTAGACCACATCATGGTCTTCCGGGATCGGTTCCGGAACCACATCCTCCCCGACAAGGTGCACATGCTGAACGTGGCCTTCCACGTACCCAGCCTGCGCAAGAGCTACGGGGGCTGCGGCGCCAACATCGCCTACAACCTGTGCCAGCTGGGTGCCGACCCGCTGCTGTTGGGCACGGTGGGTCAGGACTTCGGCTCCTACGCCGGGTGGCTCGACCGTCACGGCGTGCGCCGCGACCACGTGCTGGAGCTGGCGGATGCGTACACGGCCCAGGCCTTCATCACCACCGACCTGGACGACAACCAGATCACGGCGTTTCATCCGGGCGCCATGGACCGCGCCCACGAGGCGCGCCTGGACGGCGTGGCGGATGCGCTGCGGGTGGCGATCGTCTCGCCCAACGGCAAGCGCGCCATGCAGGAGTACGCGGCCGAGCTCAAGACGCGGGACGTCGAGCTGGTGGTGGACCCGGGCCAGGGCCTGCCCATGTTCGAGCGCGACGAGCTGCGCGAGCTGATCGAGGGGGCCTCGCTCTACGTGGTGAACGACTACGAGTGGTCTCTCACCCGGGAGAAGACCGGCTGGGACGTCGAGGAGATCACGGCCCGGGTGGGCGCGGTGGTGGTGACTCGGGGCGAGCGGGGCTCGCAGATCCTGGAGAAGGAGTCCGTGCGCGACGTGGCCGCGGTTCCGGCCGGCTCCGTGGTCGACCCGACCGGCTGCGGCGACGCCTACCGGGCGGGGCTCCTCTACGGCCGGGCTCAGGGTCTCGACCTGGATGCCGCCTGCCGGATCGGAAGCCTGATGGGGGCGCTCAAGGTGTCGGTGGAGGGCCCCCAGGGCCTGGACCTGGAGTCGGGGGCGTTCGCCGAGCGCTACGCGGCGGAGTTCGGCGCGCCGCTGCCGTGAGCGCTGCGCCCGGCCAGGTGGACGTCGCGATCGTCGGCGCGGGCGTCGTGGGCCTGGCCTGCGCCGCGGCCCTGTCCCGTGCCGGGCGGCGGGTGGTGGTGCTGGAGCGGCGTGAGGCCATCGCCCGCGAGGTCACCAGCCGCTCCAGTCAGGTGATCCACGCGGGCCTCTACTACGCGCCCGGCTCGCTCAAGGCGGAGCTCTGCACCCGCGGTCGCGAGCTGCTCTACGCGCGCTGCGCCGAGCGGCGCGTTCCCCACCGGCGCCTGGGCAAGCTCGTGGTGGCGGCTGCGCTGGACGAGATCCCGGCGCTGGAGCAGCTGGCCTCCAACGCGCGGCGCAACGGCGTTTCAGACCTGCAGGTCCTCGACGCCGCGCAGGTGCGCCGTCTGGAGCCCGACGTCCGCGTCGAAGCAGCGCTCTGGTCGCCTCACACCGGGATCCTCGACGCCCACGCGCTGGCGTTGGACTTCCTGGCCGAGGCCGAGTCCCTCGGAGCCCAGCTGGTGTGTCGCGCCGAGGTGACCGGCATCGAGCCGGCCGCCGCCGGCCTGTGCGTGACGCTGCTGGACGCCGACGGCGCAGCAGCGACGCTCCGCTGTGCGGGCGTGGTCAATGCGGCCGGACTGGATGCGGATCGGGTGGCCGCGTGCGCCGGCCTGGATCCGGACGCGCGCGGCTGGCGCGTCCGTCCCTGCAAGGGCGACTACTTCGCGCTGGCTCCCGGCGCGCCGCTGCGCCTCGCGCATCTGGTCTACCCGCTGCCGGCAGGAGAGGGCGCGCTGGGCATTCACGCCACCCTGGATCTGGGCGGTCGCATCCGCTTCGGACCCGACGCGGAGTACATCGACGACGTGCACTACCGGATCGACGCCGCCAAGGCGGACGCGTTCGCCCGGGCGGTGCGGCGTTACCTGCCCGGTGTCCGCGGCGAGTGGCTTTCGCCCGACCAGGCCGGTGTGCGACCGCGCCTGACGGCGCCGGGCGAGGCGCCCCGCGACTTCGTGGTCGAGGAAGCCTCGCAGGCGGGCGTGCCGGGCCTCGTCAACCTGGTGGGCATCGAGTCGCCCGGCTTGACCGCGGCGCCGGCCATCGCCGAGCGGGTGGTGGCGCTGCTGGCAGGGCTCAATCCTTAGCCGGGCCTCCTGCTCCGCCCTTCGCAGGGGCCCGCGCTACGTTCGCCTCCGGCTCACTGCGCGCGCTTCGCGCTTGCGGCTCGCAGTCGGGCACCGGCACTTCGCTCGCTGGCCGGTCGGCCTTCGGCCTCCCTAGCTCGCTGCGCGCCCGCAGCCTAAGGGCTGCCGGCTTGCCTTTCCGCGTCGAGCCACATCACGGCGACCCCGATGTTGTCTCCAGACGGGTTGTCGCGGTGGGCGGCGTTGGAGCGCTCGGCCACGGCTCGCGCCGTCTCCAGCGCACGCAGGTGCGGTGCTGCAGCGGTGCCGGCCGCCACGGCCTCGCCCACCGCC
>JAFDET010000208.1 GCA_019310195.1 Deltaproteobacteria bacterium | reverse complement strand
GCAGATCGCGCGGGAAGCCCGGGACCTGCTGGGCGCCAACGGGATCGTGGACGACTACCAGGCCATGCGGCACATGATGAACCTGGAAACGGTGCGCACCTACGAGGGCACCCATGACGTGCACACCCTGATCCTGGGCGAAGCGCTGACGGGCCTGCGCGCGCTCTAGCCCAGGCCCGCTTCCTGCGGCGCCCGGCTATCCTCGAATCCGATGCACGGCGCTCGCCCAGGCGGGCGAGAGGAGGCATGGGTGGAGGCGGACCTCCCGGAGTTCGATTCCCTGCGCATGCCCGCCCTGGGCACGGGCGGCATGGTGGCCTCGAGCCAGCCCCTGGCGACTGCCGCGGGGCTGCGGATCCTGGCGAGCGGAGGCAACGCGACCGACGCGTGCGTGGCCACGGCCGCCGCCCTGGCAGTGACCGAACCCTGCAACACCGGGATCGGCGGCGATTGCTTCGCACTGTTCTACGACGCGGCCTCCGGCGCCGTGAGCGCGCTCAACGGCTCGGGCCGCGCACCCGCCGAGCTCACCCTGGAGCGCGTCCAGGCGGCCGGGCTGGAGGGGGCGATTCCCTGGAGCCATCCCCTCGCGATCACGGTTCCAGGCGCCTGCGCCGGCTGGCAGGACACGCTCGAGCGCTTCGGAACGCTGCCGCTGGCCCGGGTGCTGGAGCCCGCGGTCGAGCTGGCGGAGCGGGGCTTCCCGGTGGCGCCCATCGCAGCCAGGCAGTGGGCGCTGGGCGCGCGCATCCAGCTCTCGCGACAGCCCGGCGGACACGAGCTGTTGCTGGACGGCCGAGCTCCGCGCCCGGGCGAGATCTTCCGCAACCCGGGCATGGCGCGAACCCTGCGCACCGTGGCGGAACACGGCAAGAAGGGGTTCTACGAGGGCGCGCCGGCGCGGGCCATCGCGGCTGCGGTGCAGTCGGCGGGCGGCTGTCTGAGCGAGGCGGACCTGGCCGAGCACCGGTCGACCTGGGAGACGCCCATCAGCACCGTCTACCGCGACCTGCGGGTCTGGGAGTGCCCGCCCAATGGTCAGGGCCTGGCGGCGCTGCTGGCCCTCAATCTGGTCGGCGGCTTCGACCTGGCCTCACTCGACCCGCTCGGCCCGGACCGCTGGCACCTGCTGATCGAGGCCATGCGCCTGGCGTTCGCAGACGCGCGTCCACTCATTGCAGATCCCGCCATGGTGCCGATCCCCGTGGACGAGCTTCTGTCTCCAGCGTACGCAGATACGCGGCGTCGGGAGATCGACCCCCGCCGCGCCAACCTCGAAGCGCGGGCCGGCCAGCCGCTGGGCGGCTCCGACACGGTCTACTTCTGCGCCGTCGACGCTCGCGGCAACGCTTGCAGCTTCATCAACAGCAACTACTGGATGTTCGGCACCGGGATCGTGCCCGAAGGCTTCGGCTTCCCCCTCCAGAACCGGGGCTCGGGATTCAGCCTGGACCCGGGTCACGCCAACGCGCTGGCTCCGCGCAAGCGGCCGTACCACACCATCATCCCCGGGCTGCTGACCCGCGAAGCCGACGGCAGCCTCTACGGACCCTTCGGGGTGATGGGCGGCTTCATGCAGCCCCAGGGCCACCTGCTGGTGGCCAGCGCCCTGGCCGACGACGGCCTGGATCCCCAGCGCGCGTTGGACCGGCCGCGCTTCTGCATCAACAGCGGTACGGCGGACGGCGAGGTCGCCCTGGAGCAGGGTCTGCCCGAGGCCACCGCGGCGGAGCTCGAGGCCCGGGGGCACGCCGTGAGCCGGGTGTCGGGCTTCGCGCGCGTGCAATTCGGCAGGGGTCAGGTCATTCGCCGCGACCCCAACGGCGCGCTCTGGGGCGGCAGCGATCCGCGTGCCGACGGCTGCGCCATGCCGCTGTCCTGAGTGGGTCAGGCGTCGCGCCAGACGGGCGGACGCTTCTCCAGAAACGCGCCCACACCCTCGCGAAAGTCACCCGTGCGCGTGCAGAGCACCTGGTTGCGGTCCTCCAGCGCGACCACCTGCTCCAGGCTTCCAGCGTCCAGGCTGGCGTTCAGGCCTTCCTTGCTCAGCCGCAGTCCCAGGGGCGAGGTCGCCAGCATCTCGTCCACCAGCTCTCGCGCCGCCGCTTCGAGCTCCGCGTCGGGTACGACGCGCGACACCAGGCCCAGCTCGCGCGCGCGCTCGGCGTGGACGAAGCGCCCGGTCAGGATCAGCTCCGCTGCCAGGGACGCACCCACCAGCCGCGGCAGGAAGTAACTCACGCCCACGTCGCAGCCAGACAGGCCGATGCGGATGAACGCGGCGTTCATACGCGCCGACTCCCCGGCAATGCGCACGTCGGAGGCCAGCGCCAGGGCGAACCCTCCTCCGCAGGCGGGCCCCTGCACGCAGGCGATGATCGGCTGCGGCGCACGCCGCATCAGCAGCACGATCTCGCTGATGCGGCGCTGGGCGCGCATGGAAGCCGGCACACTCGCGTCGCCGTCTCCGCCGGGCTCGCGCAGGTCGAGGCCGGCACAGAAGGCGCGTCCGGCGCCCCGCAGCACCACCACGCGAGTCTCGGGCTCGGATGCGAACCCGCTGAACACGTCGCGCAGCTCGGTCACCAGCGCGGGGTTGAGGGCATTCAGACGCTCGGGGCGGTTCAGCGTGAGCCAAGCCACCGGGCCCTCCCGTCGCAGCTCGAGGGTCTCGTACATGGGTCCTCCTCCGGCACGGCGCCCAACGGTACGCGGTCTGTGGCAGACTCGCTGCATCCGCACCGGAGGACCCCCATGAAGCTCCCCGCCCAGGGCCGTGCGCCCGAAGAGCTCTTCGCCGAGATGCACCGCCGCAAGGAAGAAGATGCCGACTGGCGCGCCGGTCGCACCTTCAGCCTGGTGTACCCGGCCGGCGACGAGGTGGACGAGGTGCTGCGTCAGGCCAACGAGCTCTACATGTTCGAGAACGCGCTCAACCCCCTCCGCTTCCCCAGCCTGAAGAGCATGGAGCGCGACGTGGTGGAGATGACCGGCGCCATGCTTCACGCGCCCGAGGCGGCAGGCGGCTGCCTGACCTCCGGAGGCACCGAGAGCATCCTGCTGGCGGTGAAGACCGCGCGGGAGCGCGCGCGGCTCGACCGCGGCGTAACCGATCCGGTGATGCTGGCGCCCGTGACCGCACACCCGGCCTTCGCCAAGGCCGCCCACTACTTCGGCTTGGAGCACGTGCAGATTCCGATCGGGGCCGACCTGCGCGCCGACGTGGCCGCTGCCGAAGCGCTGATCGGCGAGCGCACGGCGTTCATGATGGGCTCCGCCCCGAACTACCCCCACGGCATGATCGACCCGATTCCGGAGCTGGCGGCCCTGGCCTCGGAGCGCGGCATCCACTTCCACGTGGATTCGTGCCTGGGCGGCTTCCAGCTGCCGTTCTGGGAGCGCCTGGGGGAGCCGATCCCGCCCTTCGACTTCCGGGTGCCGGGGATCTCGACCCTCTCCGCCGACGTCCACAAGTACGGCTACTGCACCAAGGGCGCGTCGGTCCTGCTCCACGCCAACAAGGACGTCATGCAACTGCGTCAGGCGTTCATCTACCACGAGTGGCCGGGCGGCATCTACGGGTCGCTGGCCATGGCCGGCGCCCGCCCGGCGGCGCCCATCGCGGCGGCCTGGGCGGTCATGAACTACCTGGGCGAAGAGGGCTACCTGCGCCTGGCCCAGGCGGTTCGCGACACCACCCGCGCTCTGCAGAAGGGAATCGAGGCCATCGAGCCGCTGCAGGTCGTCGGAGAGCCGGCCATGGGCGTGTTCGCCTTCCGCTCGACCTCCGACGCGGTCGACGTGATGGCGGTGGGCGACGGCATGGACGACCGCGGCTGGTGCCTCGATCGCCAGCACGGGCCCGACGCCCTGCACCTGATGATCAGCCCGGAGCACGCCAAGGTGGTGGAGACGTTCCTGGCCGACCTGCACACCTGCGTGAGCGACGCCGGCAAGGCCCGGGGCGTCGAGGCGCGCTACAGCTAAGAGTCGTGTTTCGCATCGGACTCGTCGGCGCCGGCCACATCTCGCGAACCCACGTCCAGGCGTTCGCGCGCCTCGACGGGGCGCAGGTGGTCGGCGTGTGCGCGCGGCGACCGGAAAGCGCCGAACGCTTCGGGCGCGAGTTCGGCATGGAGATCGTCACCGTCGATCTCGACGCGTTGATCGAGGGTGTCGACGTCGTCTGCGTCAACACGCCCAACGCGCTTCACGCCGCCCAGGCCATCCGCGCCGCCGAGGCGGGCCGCCACGTCATCGTCGAGAAGCCGCTGGCCTCCACGGCGGCCGAGGGACGCGCCGTGGTGGAGGCCTGCCGTCGCGCCGGCGTGGGGCTGGCCTACGCCGAAGAGCTTCCCTACGTGCCGCGCTTCGTACGCGCCAAGGAGATGCTGGACGCCGGCGCCATCGGCGACGTGCGCTACGTGACCCAGCGCGAGGCCCACGCCGGGCCCTACTCGCCGTGGTTCTTCTCCCGGGACGAAGCCGGCGGCGGCGTGCTCATGGACATGGCCTGCCACTCGGTGGAGGGCGTGCGCTGGCTCCTGGGCAAGCCGCGCTGCACCCGCGTGTGGGCCGACCTGCGCGCCGGGCGCTCCGACTCGGCGCTGGAGGATCACGCGGTGCTGCACCTGGAGTTCGAAGGCGGAACCACCGCGCTGTGCGAGGCGTCCTGGGCCCTGCACGGCGGCATGCAGTCCACCCTGGAGGCCTGGGGAAGCGCTGGGACGCTGGCCGCGGACCTGCTGCACGAGACCGGGCTGCGCCTCTACGTACCCGACGCGCAGCCCTCGGTCCGGGCCCCGGCCGGCTGGAGCCGGCACAACGCCGACTGGCTCTTCGACAACGGCTACCCCCAGGAGATGGAGGACTTCCTGGCGGCGTTCCGGGAGGGCCGTCCGCCCTTGGAGTCGGGCGAAGACGGCGTGGCGGTGCTGGAGATCCTCGAGGCCGCCTACGCGTCCGCCCGCCTGGGGCGAGCGGTGGCCCCGGACGAGCCGCTGCCGCCGGTGGAGCGCGCCGTGGACCGCTGGCTGGATCCATCCGCAGGAGGAACGACATGAGCGTGCGTGTGGAGAAGGAAGGACCCGTCACCACGGTGATCCTCTCGCGACCCGAGCGGCGCAATGCGGTGGATCGGCGCACCGCCGACGCCCTGGCCGAGACGTTCCGCGCCTTCGAGGACGACGATGAGGCCCGCGTGGCGGTCCTCTTCGGCGAAGGGGGGACGTTCTGCGCCGGGGCCGACCTCAAGGCCGCGTCCAGCGGTGAGGGCGCCAACCGCGTCACCGCCGACGGCGACGGCCCCATGGGCCCCTCGCGGATGCAGCTCTCCAAGCCCGTGATCGCCGCGGTGGCCGGGCACGCGGTGGCGGGCGGACTGGAGTTGGCGCTCTGGTGCGACCTGCGGGTCGCCGAGACGAGTGCGGTCTTCGGCGTCTTCTGCCGCCGTTGGGGCGTGCCGCTGGTGGACGGGGGAACCGTGCGCCTGCCGCGCACCGTGGGCATGGGCCGCGCCCTGGACATGATCCTCACGGGCCGACCGGTGCCCGCAGACGAGGCGTCGCGCATCGGGCTGGTCGACCGGGTGGTCCCCGACGGCGAGGCCCGAGCGTCGGCCGAGAAGCTGGCCCGGGAAATCGCCGCCTTCCCGCAGCTCTGCATGCGGGGGGACCGCCGCTCGGCCTACGACCAGTGGGCGCTCGACGAAGAGGCGGCGCTGCGCCGCGAGTACGAGCTGGGCATCGAGACGATCGCCAGCGGCGA
>JAFDET010000207.1 GCA_019310195.1 Deltaproteobacteria bacterium | reverse complement strand
AGGCTGCGGCCGGCTTCGGGGCCACGGACCTACTCGATCCGGGCGCCGAGGACGTGGCCGGGCGCTGCCGCGAGATCACCGGCGTGGGCGTCGACTACGCGTTCGAGACCGCCGGTCGCGCCAGCCTGGTGGAGCAGGGCGTGGTCGCCTGTCGCAACGGCGGCACCACCGTGTGCGTGGGGGCGCCGCCGCTGGGCGAGTCCATCACCCTGGCCCCGGCCGCCCTCTTCACGGTGAGCGAGAAGAAGGTGCTCGGCTGCCTGCTCGGAAGCTGCAACTCGCTGCGCGACATCCCGCGCCTGATCGCACTGCATCAGGCCGGCCGCCTGGATCTCGCCGGCCTGATCACGGCGCGTCGCCCCATCGACGAGATCAACCTGGCCATCGACGATCTCAAGGCCAGCCGCGGTATCCGCACCGTGCTCGCGCTCTAGCGTCCCCGGAGCGGACACGTGATCGATCTCTCGGCGCTCGTCGCGCGCTTCGAAGGCGCCGTACGCGCGTGCGCCACGGGGACTCCCGGAGGCTACCGGCGCTGGACCCGCCCGGGTCCGGGCCGCGGCCTGGAGCCGAACCCGTACGGCTGCGCGGACGCCGCCAACCTCCTCTACACCCTCGCCTGCTTCCCGGCGGATGCGGGGGAGCGCGCGGCCGCGGTCGCCGAACTTCAGTCGTTCCAGGATCCGCTGAGCGGCTTCTTCCGCGAGTCCACTCATCACGAGATCCATGTGACCGCCCACTGTGTCGCGGCCCTGGAACTCTTCGAGGCGCCCCCCGCGCATGCGCTGAAGGGCCTGGCCCCGCTGGACGAGCCCGGCGCCCTCGAGGCCTTCCTGGACGGCCTGGCCTGGCGGGACGATCCCTGGCTGGCCTCCCATCGGGGGGCCGGGATCTACGCGGCGCGCCTGCTGGCGGGGGAGGCGTCGTCGGCGTGGCAGGACCGCTACTTCGCCTGGCTCGACGCCGTCTGCGATCCGGCGACGGGGTTGTGGCGGCGTGGGGAGCTCGATCCGCCCTATCGCTGGGGCGCCAGCCGCTTCCCCCACCTGGCGGGCACGTTCCACTACCTGTTCAACTACGAGCACGCGCGCCGGCCCCATCCCCATCCGGCCGCGCTCGTCGACACCTGTCTCGCGATCTTCGCTGCAGGCAACGAGTGGCCCCTGGGGCGGACAGTCAGCTTCGCCGAGGTGGACTGGGTCTACGGCCTGGCGCGCGCGATGCGGCAGACGGAGCATCGCCGGGGCGAGGGCGAGAGGGTGCTGCGCACGTTCGCCGCGGGCTATGTCGACTTCCTGACGCAGCTGGACTGGGATGCGGACGAAGGCGGCAGCGATCTGCATCGGCTGTTCGGGGCTGCCTGCGCCCTGGCCGAGCTGCAGCAAGCGGTGCCGGGCCTGCTGCGCACGCCGAAGCCACTGCGACTGGTGCTCGACCGACGCCCGTTCATCTAGCGCTGAGGCCCCCCGGGGCTGCTCCGGCCAAACGGCCGGGGCGAAACCGGGTGCCGTGTGTCATACATCGGGGCCATGCCGACCCAGGCGAGGACGCTGCCGGCTCAGCACGAGACCCCCCCGGACTTCATGGCCTGGGAGGAGCTGTGCTCCCTGGTCGGCTCGATCCGCACCCGCTCCCTGGTCGCCCGTCCGGCGACGCTGGCCCAGTGCCAGGAGGCCCTGGCCTACAGCCGGCGCAACGCCATGACGGTCTGCGTGCGCGGCGCGGGCCGCACGTACGGCGACCTGGCACTCAACGACGGTCACATGCTCCTGGACATGAGCGGCATGAACCGGATCCTCTCCTTCGATGCGGATGCGGCACAGATCCGCGTGCAGTCCGGCACGCGGCTCATCGACATCTACCAGCACGTCCACCATCGCCGGCTCTTCCTGGGCGCGAGCCCGACCGAGTCGCACTCCAGCGTGGCCGGAGCGATCTGCGCCAACGTCAACGGCAAGGAGGGCTGGCACCACGGTAGCTTCGCGCATCAAGTGGTCGGGCTGAAGCTCCTGCTGGCGGACGGCGAGATCCTCGACATCGACCGCTCCCACGAGCTGTTCAACGCCGTCGTGGGCGGCATCGGATTGCTGGGCGTCATCCTCGAGGCGACACTCCAGCTGAAGCCGGTGCCGTCGCCGTACGTCCGGGTCGATCGCATCCCGGCGAGCAACGTGGATGCGCTGCTCGAGACCCTGGCGGAGGTCGAGAAGTCGTACGACGCGGCCGTGGTCTGGATCGATGCCTATGCCCGCGGAAGCCGCATCGGGCGTTCCGTGATCCACGCCGCCAAGTGGCTGGAGCGCGACGACACCGAGGCGGAGCGCAAGGCGGTTCTCGAGGCCGGCTACGAGCGCCTGGAGAAGCACCGCCGCTTCGGCCTGGCGCTCCATGAGAAAGTCGGGCCGGTCCTGTCCCTGATGCTCCAGGCGCAGAGGCTGATGATGACCACTTTCAACCGGCTCTACTACGCCATGAGCCGGGCGACGTACAGGGCCGGGCGCTCTTCCAACTCCGAGCTGTTCCTGCGCTTCGCGTTCGAGGCCAGCTTCACCGTTCCTCCGGCCCATCTCGTCTGTGGACCGCGCGGCTACACGGTGCAGCTCACGTTCCCGCGAGCGGATGCGCGTGCGGCGATCGTCGAGCTGCTGGAGATCTGTCAGGCCTCGCCCTGTCCGCCGGTGACGACCATCCTGCGCGCGCACAAGGCCGACGACTGCCTGATCTCCTTCTCCGAGGACGGCTACAGCCTCAACTTCGAGTTCCACCCGAAGCGTCGGCACGAGGCCGGCAGCCGCGCGGCGATCGACCGCCTGATCGACGCCACGGTGAGGCGCGGCGGCAAGATCCACCTGGCCAAGGACCAGGTGCTGCGGCCCGAGCAGTTCCACCGGGTGTATCCGCGCTATCGCGAGCTGCTGGAGATCAAGAGGCGGCTCGATCCCGAAGGGCTCTTCACGTCGGACCTGGCGCGCCGCGTCGGCATCGATCCGGCGCGGCGCGCCGAGGAGGGCGCTCGGAGCCGGGGAAACGGCCTCTAGTCTAGGGCGGGGATTCGCTGACACGGCCGGCGGCGATGCTGGTGAAGGGGTCGTGCTCGACCACGCGGCCCGGGAAGCGCGTTGGCGCGGTTCAGCGCCGCAACTCCGTACCGGAATCAGTGGTCGGATGTCCTTGCGCGGAAGCGCCCGGCGAGCAGGAGGCTGGTCAGGGCGAGGCCCAGCATGCTGAGCACATTCGGCTCGGGGACGTCAGTCCAGGTGCGGAACGTCATGTCGAGATCCGGTTGCGGGGCGAAGCCGGCGCTGGCGTAGACGATGCCTGACGGGTAGGGATTGCCGTCGTTGAACGCGTACGCCGGCTCACCGCTGGTCACGGTCCCTACGAAGACGAGAAAGAGGTCCGTATTCGGCGTGACGGCGATCGGCGTCCAGAACACGTCGAGCCATTGATTGCTCGATCCGGAGGCGGAGCCAGTGGCCAGCAGGTTCCCGCCCGCGTTCGGCAAGGCGTCGTAGAGTGAGATCGCCACGGATCCCGAGCCCTGGAAGAGCACTTGACCCGGAAAGAAGATGCCGGGGTGCAGCCGGACGCCGGCGCCGGCCACGTTGGAGTTGGGCGTCTGGAACGACTGGGCCAGGTCCACCTGGGTGAGCGAGATAATCTGGTCCGGTTTGATCGTGTTCTGCTGCTGATCCAGCATCGTCAGCGCTTGCGCGGGGCTGGCGAGTGCCAGGCCCGCAGCCGCGAACACGGCCAAGGCGACCCGCGCCGGGCCGGCGCCGCAGGAAGGGCGTCGCAGAGACATGCAAACCTCCCCAGACCCGCAATCCCAGGAAGCTCATCCAGGGGTGTGTGGTCCCGTCGCGCCGGAAAACTCAGCGCAAAGCAGGTCCCTCGCCGGGCGCCGGCCACGCGCCGCGCATCTCGTCCTGGATCGCGCTCGCCAGGAGGTCGAGCCCCTCCGCGTTGAGGTGGGTGTCGTTCTGGTAGAGGCAGCCCGGGTGGCCGCGGAAGCGGGCCAGCGGGTCCAGCACGTCGACGCCGGTCTCGCGGAGCTTCTCTACCAACAGGATCTGCGGCATGTCCATGTCGTAGGCGGGCCGCTCTTCTTCGGTCCAGAGCAACGCCTGAAGCTGCGGGTTGATCTGGTTCTCGTCGGGGATCAGCAGTACCAGCAGGGCGGCGCCGTCCGCGCGCGCCATCTCCTGGATGCGCCCGATCTGGTGCAGCGCGTTCTCGAGCTTCCGCTCCCGCTCGGCGTTGCGCTTGCGGTGGTTCTTCATGCGCTTCTGCTCGTACCAGAGCAGGAACTCATCGAAGTCCGCGCAGTGGTCCCGGAGCACCCTCCGCTCCAGAAGGGCGCTGGGGTTCAGGAGCCGACGCGCCAGGTGGGAGTGCTCGATGAGCCAGACCCGGGGCACCACGAACGGGCTCTGTGCGGATGCGCGCTGCACGCGCCGGCCCAGGACGGCCGTGCGCAGCTGCTCGGGCTTGTGCCGCTTGTTGTAGGTGTCGTTGCCGACGAAGAAGCCCACGATGACGACGTCCGGCGCGAAGGCCCGGCCGTAGTGCTCGTAGTACTGCGCGTACTGGTAGGGCGCCCAGCCTCCTACGCCCGCGTTGATGATGTCGACCGGGTGCGTCCGCTCGCTCCGCAAACGCCGCTCCAGGTTCGCGGGCCAGGTGTCCTCCATCCGTACGTTGGAGCCCACCGTGAACGAGTCGCCCAGCGCCAGGATGCGCAGCGAATCCGCCCGGCGCACTGGCAGCTCGTCGTCGCGGTGACCGTCACTGTTGGCCAGGCCTGGGATGCCGTCCACGAAGCTCCCGCGCCCCCCCGGCTGCAGCCGGTAGCCCGTGAACGGGTCCGGCGTGAAGGCCATGGTCCTCTCCGCGGAGTACGGGGTCGGCCAGAAGGTCGCCAGCAACAGCTCGGCCCCAGCGAGGGCGACCAGCACCGACAGCAGGGGAATCACGATGTAGAAGATCCTGGGCGGTCTGGCTGACATGGACCCGAGCGGAACGGTGGGAGGGGCGCACTTGCTTGCGAGGGGAGTGTAGGAGCGAGGCGCGCCCGGCGGCACCCTTGGCCCCGAAGTCCGTGAGATCGGGGCCGGCGACGCCTACGGCGATGCGGGCGGGCGTTTGACGTGGTCCACCAGCGCGCCCAGCGGTCCGCAGGGCACGCGTAGGCTGTTGAGGTTGCCGTCGCGGATCACTTCGACCGCGACGTAGGCCCCGACCCCACAGGCCGCCGACATCCGCCGCAGCTCGCCGGGGTTGTAGATCCGCTCGCGATCGTAGGAGAGGATCAGGTCTCCCTTCTCGAACCCGGCAGCGCTGGCCGCCGAGTCGGCCAGCACCTCGTTCACCCGCAGCCGGTTCTCCTTGCCCGTGGCGTAGAGGTAAGCGTCCCACTCGTCGCCCAGCTCGGCGCGCAGCGCGCCCTCCAGGGCGAAGCTCTCCTGACGCAGCCGCTTGCGCGGCCAGTCTTCGCGCAGCGCCAGGTTGCTCAGCTCGAGCTTCTCCAGCTGATGCGCCTCCCAGCGCTCGCGCAGCCGTTGGGCGTCCAGCTCCGCCAGGCCTGCCGTTACCAGGGCCGGTGCGTCGAATCCTGATTCGCCCGGCTTCTCGCCGGCGCTGGTTTCGGCGATCGCGGGAGTCGGCTCGCTCTCGGCGGGCGATTCGCGCGCCGCCGCCGCGGCGGCCCGCTCGGACCTGGCCGCCCGGTCCGCCTGCAGCGCCCGGCGCAGCAGGGCCACCTCCT
>JAFDET010000206.1 GCA_019310195.1 Deltaproteobacteria bacterium | reverse complement strand
TGCGGATCGCTCTCGACCAGCGTGACGTCGTGGCCGTCCTCGGACAGCTTGTGGGCCAGGGTCGAGCCTACCAGGCCGCCGCCCACGATCACGATGTTCATCGTGCCCCCCGCGGGCGCCCCACCGGGCGCGCCCCGGAGGGTAGAGCATCCCACGCCCGGCGCACGGCTCGGGCCCGGAGGAGCCGAGCCGCTAGAAGTTGGGCGGAATCAAGAAGACGGCCACGGCGCTGACGGCGAAGCAGGCCAGAGCGATGAGGAACGTGTACCCCACCACGTCTCCAAAGCGCAGCCGCGTCACCGCCAGGATGGGGATCGCAAAGAAGGGCTGCACCAGATTGGTGGTCGAGTCGCCATAGGCATACGCCAATAGAACCGCGCGTACCGACACTCCCAGCTGCTCGCCCGCCGGGATCAGGAAGGGCGCCTCGATCATCCACTTGGATCCGGCGGAGGGCACGAACAGGTTCATGAACCCCGAGTACAGGTACACCACGAACGGGTAGGTCCCCGTGCTGGCGAAGCGCGCGAACAGATCGCCCAGCCAGGTTCCCAGGTCGGTGTGGATGATCAGGCCGAAGATGCCCGCATAGAACGGGAACTGCACGATGATGCCCCACGCCGCCGCGACGCCCTCGCGACACGCGGCCAGGAACGGCAGCGGCCGGCCGTGGAGCAGCAGCGCGGCGGTGAGAAATGCCACGTTGTAGGCATTGATCGTCCAACTCGCGCCGAACCCCTTGGTGAGGATGGAGTGCCCCAGCGGGTAGGCCAGCAGCGCCGCCGCCAGCAGCGTCCAGCCGCGGAACCGGTCCAGCCGACCTGCCGGCGTGTCGGGCGGCTCGGGATCCTCGGGCGGTGCGGGCAGGATGCGGTCCACCTGCTCCGGCGTAAGCGTGATCGCACCCCGACGCGGATGGAGCGCCACGGCCGTGGCCAGACCCACGGCCCCGATCACCAGCAAGTAGACCAGGTTGAAAGGGGCGAAGAGCGTCTCCGTAACCGGGTAGAGGCGAGCCACGACGGGCGGCCCCGAGGCGGGCTCGAGCAGGGGGTTGCCCGGCGTCGCCAGGATCAGGGGGGCCGAGCCCGACAGGCCTCCGTGCCAGACGGTGCCCAGGCCGATGTAGGCGCCGGCCACCAGCACGCGCACGTCCACCTTGGGATTACGGCGCAGCAAGAACGGCACGAAGAGCGCGCACGCCACCAGGTTGAGCGCCCAGTTGAGCCAGGCGGTGGCCAGCGAGAAGAGGCCCACCAGCAGCACCGCCTGCGCCGGACGTTCCGGATCGGGCAGGCCCGCCAGCCGGTCGAGAACGCGGAAGACCGGCCGCGAGGACACGCAAGCGTGGGCGGCCACCATGGCGATGGTGAACTGCATCGCGAGCGTGAGCAGGTTCCAGACCCCGGCGCCCCACGCCAGCACCGAGTCCTCCACGCCCGCCCCCGCGCCGAAGACCGCCAGCGCCAGGGCCAGGCTGGTCAGGATCATGCAGATCACCCACGAGTCGGGGACCCACCGTTCGGTGATGCGAGACAGCGCAGCGCCGGCTTCGCGCAGGGCGTCGAGAGCAGCCATGTCGGGCGCCCACCCTATCAGAATGGCCCACCCTGCCGGAGCCTTCGCTCCGCTGGACAAGGCCGGACCCTGCGGGCACACTCGCCGGGTCCGGTGGGGTCGGGCCGTTGAGGGGCTCGACCCTTTCTTTTTGCGCGCGGCGGCGCGAGGAGGCCGATGGCCGCCACCGACCGGGACACGATCACCGAGCTCCAGCGCCTGGGCTCCGGCGACCACGACGACCGGCTCCGCTTCCGTCTGGTCCTTCGCATCCTGCTGCGCTGTCTGCCGCTGATTCGCGGCGTGCGACGGCACCTGCTCACCCTGGCGGGAGTGGCCGCCGTCCTGCTCCTGCTGATCCTTCCCGTGGCGATGATGGGCTACGGCGTGCTCTGGAATGGGGTCCTGACGGGCGAGCCCCTGCCCGAGATCCAGGCGCGTGTGCTGGGCCTCGACCCGCAGATCGTGTCCCACGTGGACGCGCTTTCCCAGGACCTGCGCATGCAGGCCTTCGATCGCTTTGCGGTCATCTTCCTGGGGATCCTGCTCCTGGTGATCCTGCCCGCCGTGGGCGGCCTGACCTACTACTACATCTGGATCTGCCAGCAGATCAACCAGGCGCTCCGGCTCCAGCTCCACGGGCGGCTGCAAACGCTTTCGCTTCGCTTCCACGCCGAGCATCGCGTGGGCGACGCCATCTATCGGCTCTTCCAGGACAGCGCCATGGTCTCGGACCTGATCGAGGCGCTCTTCCTGACGCCCTTCCTCCAGCTGGGGCGCCACCTGATTGCCGCGACCGTGGTGTTTCTCATCGACCCCCTGGTCGGCGCGATCTTCCTGCTGTGCTGGCCGCCCATGCTGGCGGTGGGCTGGTGGGTATCCAAACGCCTGCGTGTGGGCTTCCGGGCCGCACGCCAGACCAACGCCGCCCTCACGGCGCGCATCCAGGAAATCCTGGCGGGCATCAAGGTCGTCAAGGCGTACGGCATCGAGGCCACGGAGCAGGCCAGCTTCGAGCAGCACTCCCGCGACGCCTTCCGCGCGGCCTTCGGGGTCCGCTTCCTGGTGAGCCTGTTCAGCGTGATTGCATTCGTGGTGATCTGCGCCGCCATGCTCGCGGCCACGGGCTTCGCCCTGGAGTACACGCGCAGCGGCGCCGCCGTGTTCGCCGCCGTGCTGCTGGGTCTGTTCGGGATCGAGCGCTGGACCCTGGGCCAGTTCAACTTCTTCAAGGGCGAGATGGGCTCGGGCGCCACCGCCTTCCGGGTGATGCTGCGCATGTGGGCCCGGGTGCAGGACATGGCCATCGGGATCGATCGCGTCTTCCAGCTGCTGGACCTGGAGCCCGAGGTCCAGGACGCCCCCGACGCGGTCGGCTTCCCGGCCCTGGGCGAGGGTGTGACGTTCCGCGACGTGAGCTTCGGCTACCAGCTCGACCGGCCGGTGCTGCAGGGCGTGGGCTTCGACGCGCACCCGGGCAGCGTCACCGCGGTGGTGGGCCCCACGGGCTCCGGAAAGAGCACGTTGATGGCGCTGCTGCTGCGCCTGTTCGATCCCGACCGGGGCGGAGTAGAGATCGGCGGGCTCGACCTGCGCCGGATCCGGCTGGCCGACCTGCGGAAGAACGTCTCCATCGCACTCCAGGAGAACGTGCTCTTCGGCGCCAGCGTTCGCGAGAACATCCGCTACGCCGTGCCCGACGCCGACGACGCGGCCGTGCGCGAGGCGGCGCGGGTGGCCTGCGCCGACGAGTTCGTCGAGCGACTCCCCCAGGGCTACGAGACGCTCCTGGGCGAACGCGGCACCAAGCTCTCCACGGGCCAGCGCCAGCGCCTCTCCATCGCACGCGCCGTGCTGAAGAACGCGCCCATCTTGGTGCTCGACGAGCCGACCGCGGCTCTCGACGCGGAGACGGAGCAACGCGTGATGCACAACCTGCACGAGTGGGGCCGCGGGCGGGTCATCTTCCTCATCACCCACCGGCTCTCCACGATCCGCCAGGCCGAAGAAATCCTGGTGCTCCAAGACGGGCGCCTGGTCGAACGCGGCAGCCACGCCGAGCTGCTGGCCCGGGACGGCGGCGTCTACCGGCGCCTGATCCAGCACGAAGCGCCCGAACCGCAACGCGCCGTGGCGCCGTGAGGGAGACCTTCGAGCAGCGGCAGGAGCTGTCGAACCGCGACACGCTGCGCCTCTTCCGGCGCGCGATCGGGTACGTAGCGCCCTACAGGGGCCGCTTCGCGGTGAAGGCGGCCCTGACGATCGTCTCGCTCTTCCCGCCCCTCTTGCTGCCGTGGCCGATCAAGATGCAGATCGACCATGTCATCGAGGGGCGGCCGGTCGATCCCGCCGGCTACCCCTTCTTCTTCCGCCCCGTCGCCGAAGCCCTGGTGGGCGCCTCGGCCTCGGAGATCATCGTCGTCACGCTGCTGTTCCAGCTCCTGCTCGTGGTCGCGTTCGGCATGCTGGGCTCGACCGGTACCGAGCGCGACCAGGCCGATGCGCGACTTTCGTCCGGCCGCGATACGGCCACCACCACCGAGAACGACGCCAACTACGGGCATAGCCGCGCCAGCGGGATCCTGGGGCTGTTCGAGTTCCGCTGGACCCTGCGCCTGACCCAGGACCTGAACCACCACTACCGCTCGCGCTTGTTCGAACGGATCCACTCGCTGCCCATCACCGCCTTCGACGACGAGCGCATCGGCGATGCGATCTACCGCGTGATGTACGACACGCCGGCGATCACCCAGGTGGTCTACCGGCTGCTGCTGATCCCCCTCTACTCGCCGCTGGGCATCGCGCTGGTAGCCTGGACGCTGCACAGCACCTATCAGAGCACCGCCGTGGGCTGGGTGGCCCTGGCGTTCCTTCCGTTGGCGCTGGTCGCGACCCTCCCTTTCGCCGCGCGCATCCGCCGCCAGGGCGAAGAGAGCCGGATGGCCGGAGCCACCACCGCCTCCACGATCGAAGAGTCGGTCAGCAACGTACTGGCCGTGCAGAGCCTGGGCGCCGGAGAGCGCGAGCGGGAACGCTTCGACCGCCACAGCGGGGGCTCCTTCGACGAGTTTCGCCGCTACATCAAGCTCTGGATCTTTGCGACGTTCGCCGTGATCGCGGTGGGCATCCCACTCATCGTGGGAATCACGCGCTACGGCGTGAGCCTGGTGGTCCAGGGCGTCTTCACGCCCGGCGACTTCGCGCTGATGGTCGCCTACTTCATCCAGGTGACGACGTACGCAGCGATCCTCGGCACGCTGTGGATCCGGCTGCAGGGGAACGCGGCCGGCCTGCACCGGGTCTTCGTGCTGATGGACCTGCCCGGCGAACGAGACGAGCCCGACGCCACGCCGCTGCCCCCGCTCCAGCGCGAGCTGCGCATCGAGGGCGTGGACTTCGGCTACGAAGACGGAACGCCCGCGTTGCAGGGCGTGGACGTGCGTGCTCGTATCGGCGAGGTGGTGGCCTTGGCGGGCGCCGCCGGGGCCGGGAAGACCAGCCTCGCCTACCTGATTCCGCGCTTTCTGCGACCCGATGCCGGGCGCGTCCTCTTCGACGGCGCGGACATCGCCGACGCCACGATCGACTCGGTGCGCAGCCAGGTGGCCTTCGTATTCCAGGAGACGCAGCTCTTCGACGCCAGCGTCGAGCAGAACATCCGCGTCGGGAAGCCCGACGCCAGCGACACCGAGGTCCGTCGCGCAGCGAGGACGGCCGGCGCCGACGACTTCATCCGCGCCCTGCCCGAGGGCTACCGCACGCAGCTGGGCCGGGCCGGCGGCAAGCTCTCGGTGGGCCAGAAGCAGCGTCTGGCCATCGCGCGGGCCCTGGTGCGGGAGGCCCCCATCCTGATCCTGGACGAGCCCACCTCGGCCTTGGACCCGGAGACCGAGCGCCGCCTGGTGGAGTCCCTGCGCGAGGCCGCACACACGCGGCTGGTGGTGGTGATCGCGCACCGACTCTCCACGATCCGTGGGGCGGACGAGATCCTGTTCCTCGAACACGGCCGCATCATCGAACGCGGCCGCCACGCCGAGCTGATGGAGCGACCCGATGGTGCGTACCGCCACTTCGTCGAGCTGCAGACGCGCGGCGCAGCCTAGGGGCGCCATGGGGCGCGCGGGCGCGGTGCTGTGCGTGGCGCTGATGGCCGCGGCAACGGCCGCCAGCGAGCCGACCGCGCTTCGCGCCGGCGCCGCCGCCGTGGAGATCGCGACCCCCGCCG